>JBIOXX010000189.1:0-4841 GCA_044869875.1 bacterium
ACCTTAACCATAGGTGGGCACAGCCATGGCCGAGCCGGTTTACACCCGATTTAAAATCGTAGGCGGAAACTCCGCCGACTGCACGCAAGCCGCTTCCGATCCCCAAAAAGATCCCTGCAAAATCGACGTTTTCGAGGCGAACCTCGACGAATCCTTCGTCCTCGAGCGCAGCGGCGACAGCTACTCGGTGGCCGCCGCCGACGCCAAGAGGGTCGCCAAAACCTTCCCTTCCTATTCGCCGCCGGCCCGAGAGCTTAAGGAATACCTTACCGTCCGGAGCGAGTTCTTTAAGCTCTTGGGTGACAGGGCCAATCCGGCGCCGATTCAAAAGCAGATTAAGCTAAGCGGCGGCCAATCCCCCGAAGAAGCCATTGAAGGCTGGACCAACTATGTCGCCAGCTTCATCTCTCACGGCAACCTCACTCCGAATTCCGAAGCCACCAAGAAATTCCAAGAAGACGTCATCGGAATCATGACTTACATGTCGGTCGATCCGACGCTGAACACCCTGGTCGGCAAGATTCTCACCGCCGTTAAAAATAACCCCAAGCTAAGCGCCGAGGCCAAGAAAAGAGCCGAATGGCTAATGGTGGTCCAATCGGTCCGGGAAAAGATCTGGCAAATCGAAAAGCCGATGATGGATAAGTCCCAAGGCTTGAGCGACGAGCTCAAGATGAAGTCGAGCCAGATCCTCACTTTCCTCATGGCCAATCACCTGATGGCCGACAAGGGCTACGCCAATTACCTTTATTCGCCCAGCGTCCAGAAGACGGCCACGAGTTTCGACGACATCCTGAGCAAGATCGACTCGAACTACGATTCCTCGAAGAATTACTACGCCTACATGGCCTCGGTGATGCAGGGCTTGAAAGGCTTCGACATCCCCACCGAATACCTGGCCGACTTCCGTCAGCGGGTGAATTTCGTCGAGGCCGAATACGACAAAAAAGGCCAACAGGAGACCATGACTCTGTTGGCGGCCAAGCCCGAAGAGGCGGCCTACCGCGAATACCTCGGCATCAAGTACGGCCAGGGCGCCTACCGCTCCAAGGCCATGGACATCTTCCTCAAGCACATGCAGATCAAGAGCAAGCCCGACGCCCCGGTCCCCTCTTTCGACATGGTGAAGGCCTCGTCCGAGATCCAAGCTTGGATCAACGCTCTTCCCGAGCCTCAACAAAAGCCCGCCACCGAAGCTTTGCTGGCCCTGCTCAAGGAGCTCTTCGAGCGGAATACCAAGATTCAAATTTTTTGGGGCAAGAAGGTCCAGGAGGCCGACGATTTCTACGTCAGCTTCCCGATCATGGGAACCCAGAAAACCGCCTTGGAAGACCTCATCGTCTGGGCCCGCCGCAACGCCAAAAAAGAAGACAGCCTAGACCCCGTCACCCCCCACGTCGCGATCCGCAAGTGGACCTTGACCACCGAGCTGGGCATCGGCGTCACCGGCTTCGGCGTCGCCGCGGCGATGATCCCGATGCAGTATTCCGACGGCAAATATTACGGTCAAGGAGCCGGCGTGATCCTCGGCGGTTCGGCGCTCGGCGCCGCCGGCGGCAACCTGATTTCCTACGCCGCCGACGTCGACAAGCACTCCTGGCTCTTCGACGTGGGCGGAGCCATCGTTGGCGGCGTCGCCGCCGGCTTGCTCTACGGCTTCCTGGTGAAGCCCAATCCCTGGGAGCAAGGACCCATGCTGCCGCCGCCGGGTCCGGGCACTAAATATCCGGTCGATCCTTATGGCCCTTAAGCTAGCAACTATTGGATTTTCATTCCGAAAAAGCCTTTGCTAGATAACCCTGGTAAGTCGGCGGCTTTGATCATAAGTCGTTGATTTTATTTGAACCTGGGGATTTGGTAAGGGGCACATCGACCGCAGAATTGCGGCTGTTGAAGGGGGCCATTCCTCTTGGCGATGGTGTTTTTTGCCTATTCCCTCATGAGAGGCGAATGCCATGGCCGATCCAATTCATAATTTCATCAGTATCCAGAACCGCGCCGGCGAATGCTTGGACCCGGTGCTGGATCCCAGTCAAGATCCCTGCAAAATCACGCTTGAGGAAGCCACCTCGGGGACCATCTTCGGCCTCGAGCGGAAGGGCCAAAATTTTCAAATTCTCTCGTCCGACACCGCCAAGATCAGCAAGGCCTTCCCCAGCTACACGATTCCTTCGCGCATGATCGCCGACTACCTTCTAGCGCGCGGCGAGTTCGTCAAAGCTCTGGGCGACGAAAAAAATCCCACTCCCTTGATGGATAAAATCAGCATTGAAGGCGCCGATCGGGACACCAAGATCCGGGCCGTCGCCGACTGGACCAACGTCCTCTCCAACTTCGTGGCCTTGGGTCAGCTCGATCCCAAAAATCCGAAGATGAAGGAGCTTCAGGTCAACGCGATCAAGAAAGCCTTCTATTCCTTCGCCGACCCGACCTTGGGAACCACCGTCGAAAAGACGGTCAAAAAGCTGTCCGAGGACACCAAGCTTACGCCGGAAACTCGCAAGCGCCTCGAATGGCTGCTGCAGATCTTCGCCGCCCGCGAAAAATTCTGGTCCTTGATGAAGCCGAAGATGGACAAGTCGGCCCAGCTCAGCAAGGACCTGAAGGCTCGGAGCATCAATCTCTTCGTCTTTCTCTTCGCCAACCATCTCTTGGCCGAGAACGGCTACAATCCTTATCTCTTCGCCGGAGAGATGAAGGAGACCGCCAAGGTCTTCAACGACATTCTTTCCAAGGTCGACGCGGACTACGACCCTTCGAAAAATTTCTATGCCTTCATCGCCGACGCGATGCAGGAGCTGAAGGGCTTCCAGATTAAGCCCGAGTACCAGAAGGATTTCCAGATCAGGGCCGCGTTCATTCAGGGCCAATACGAGAAGACCGCCCAACAGGAAACGGTCGACCTGCTCTCGGCCCAGCCGCCGCAGCAAGCCTTTAAAGAATACCTTCTCATCAAGTACGGCGACACCGCCGAAAGAAAGGCCGTCCTCGAGATCATCCTTCGCCACATGGCGGTCAAGACCCAGGACCAGAAAGAAATCTATACCTTCGATATGGCGAAGATCGACCGCGACCTTCGAGCCTGGGCCGGAGCCAAATCGGGACCGGCCTACCAGCGATCGGTCGTGGCCGTCCTTCATCTTCTAAAGACGCTTTTCGAGCGCGGCGGCAAGATGGAAGCCTTCGTCGACAAGAAAGTTCAGAGCGTCGACACTTTCTACGAGAGCGGAAACTTCGACCTGCTCAGCATGAACAAGAAAGCCCTGGAAGATTTGATCGTTTGGGCCCGCAGCTCCGCCAACTCGATCGACTTGAAAGTGCTACCCGACGACAAGCCTCACCTCGGCCTGCGCAAATGGACCCTGGTCGGCGAGGCCGGAGTCGGCGTCGCCGGCTTCGGCGTCTTCGGTGGATCTTTCGCCATGAAGCCCGGCAGCCAAGAGCGCTATTATTCTCAAGGCATGGGTTTGGCGTTAGGCGCCTCGGGACTTTGCGCCGCCGGCGGCAATCTGCTTGCCCACAAGCTGGACATGAACGGAAAGAGCTGGCTCTTCGACCTTGGCGGCGCTTTGATATGCGGTGCCGCGGCCAGCTCGCTCTATTTCGGTCTCGCCAAGCGCCCCGGCGACGGACCCGGCTCCATGCCCAGCCCCGAAACTCGATTCCCGGTCGATCCCTATGGCCCTTGAGATTTGACAAGGCCCGTCCAAAACGGTTAGCGGTCTTTCATGACCGACAACATTCATAAAATCGTGATCATCGGATCCGGCGGCGCCGGACTCACCGCCGCCATCTATGCCGCCCGGGCCAATCTCAATCCCGTCGTGATCGACGGCACCTTGCCCGGAGGCCAGCTCACCACCACCACCGACGTCGAGAATTTTCCCGGCTTCCCCGAAGGCATCATGGGTCCGGAATTGATGGACCTGATGCGCAAGCAGGCCGAGCGCTTCGGCACCCAGATCCTCTTCGACCAGGTGATCAACGCCGACCTCAAGTCCAATCCCAAGAAGCTCACGTTGGGCCAAGGCGAGATCTTCGCCCATGCGGTCATCATCGCCACCGGCGCCTCGCCCAAGCTGATCGGCTTGGACGCTGAAAAGAAATTGATGGGCCGCGGCGTCTCGACCTGCGCCACCTGCGATGGCGCTTTCTTCCGCGGCGCCGACTTGGTCATCGTCGGTGGCGGCGATTCGGCGATGGAGGAAGCGACCTTCCTCACCAAATTCGCCAAAAAGGTCTACGTCGTCCACCGCCGCCACGAGCTGCGGGCCAGCAAGATCATGCAGGAGCGGGCCTTCAAGAACGAGAAGATCGAATTTGTCTGGAATACCGTGGTCGAAGACATTTTGAGCGAAGGCAAGAACGAGGTCACCGGCGTCCGCCTGAAAAATCTCAAAACCGGCGAAAGCCGCGACCTCAAGGTCGACGGCGTCTTCGTCGCGATCGGCCACATCCCCAACTCGTCCTTCGTGCCTGAATTGTCGACCGACGCCAACGGCTACATCATCACGACCAAGGGCAGCCACACCGACATCCCCGGCGTCTTCGCCGCCGGCGATTGCGTCGACCACACCTACCGCCAAGCCATCACCGCCGCCGGCATGGGCTGCATGGCGGCGCTGGATGCCGAGAGGTATTTGGCGGGATTGGGCCTGGACGACTAAGATTCGCCCCTTGTCATTCCGAGCGTAGCGAGGAATCCTTGCGGTTTGGTTTGAAAATCAAACGTCCTTGTCTAAATCGTATCGAATAAATCCATGAATTTCGGATTAGACCTCCGAGCCAAATCAAGCTTTTTCTCCCTGGACCAACCCTTTATTTGCTTTTCTCTTTGAATC
>JBIOXX010000190.1:0-11596 GCA_044869875.1 bacterium
GATCAGGCTGACCCAGCCGCCGACCGAAAGCCCGACGAAATCGGAATGAGCGATGTTCTTATCTTCCATCAAGCGCAGCACCAACTCGACTTCGGAATCCACCGAATAGGTCTTGGCGTTCAGCCTGAGGAAATTGCTCGCCAGCATGTCGGGTGCGACGACGTGGTAGCGCTTGGCCAGGACCGGCATCAGCCGCATCCAGGTGAATTGGGCGTTGCCGCCGAAGCCGTGAAGCAGGATCACGGTTTGGCCGTCGCGGGGACCGCCTTCATAGTAGTTGATCGCCTGGCGGCCCTTGCCCAAGGTCTTCCGCTCGATGCCGCGGAGGCGGAGAAACCAATCGACGCTGCCGCGGAAGCGCGGAATCGGATCCAGCGCCAAATAGGCGAGAAAAGCCAAGGCCGGCAATAGCACCAGCAGGGGAATCCAGAAGCGCTTACGCTGGTAGAGTCTCCGCGTCATAGGCCTCGTTTGGGAATTACCAATGAGATTGGGCGTCGTGGGTTTTTTCGAAGGCCGAGATCTCGGCGGCGTGGTGCAGCGAGAGACCGATCTCGTCGAGCCCGCGGATCAGGTGATTCTTGACCGCGGCGTCGATGTTGAAGTGAAAGGAAATCTCCTCGGGCAGATGCAAAGTAACCCGCTGCTCTTCGAGGTTGACCGTCGCTTCCAGGCCTTCATAGCGCTCGACCATTTGGAAGATTTCCTCGACCTCCGACTCCTTCAGCTCGACGTTGAGCAGGCCGTTCTTGACGCTGTTGTTGTGGAAGATATCGGCGAAAGCCGGAATGTCGCCTTGGCGCGGCGCGATGACGGCCTTGATGCCGTATTGGGTCAGGGCCCACACCGCGTGCTCCCGCGAAGAACCGCAGCCGAAGTTGTTGCGGCCGACCAAAATCGTAGCGTCCTTGAACTTGGGTTGATTGAGCTCGAAATCGGGATTGGGCGATCCGTCGGCCAGGTAGCGCCAATCGAAGAAGAGGCTTTCGCCATAGCCGGTTCGCTTGATCGACTTGAGGAACTGCTTGGCGATGATCTGGTCGGTGTCGACGTTGGCCCGGTCGAGGGTCGCGATCTTGCCGCGGTGGCTCTTGAAAGGTTCCATTATTTCCAACTCCTGATGTCGACGAAGTGGCCTTCGATGGCCGCGGCGGCGGCCATTTCGGGGCTGACCAAGTGGGTTCGTCCGCCCTTGCCTTGGCGGCCTTCAAAGTTGCGGTTGCTGGTCGAGGCGCAGCGCTCTTGGGGCTTGAGCTGGTCGGGGTTCATCGCCAGGCACATGCTGCAGCCCGACTCCCGCCACTCGGCGCCGGCGGCGGTGAAGACCTTGTCCAAGCCTTCGGCCTCGGCCTGCTTCTTCACCTGCTGGGAGCCGGGGACGACCATGGCCTTGACGTGACTCGAGACCTTGCGGCCGTCGAAGACCTTGGCCGCGGCCCGCAGATCCTCGATCCGCGAATTGGTGCAAGAGCCGATGAAGACGACGTCGATGTTGATGTCGCTGACTTTCTGGCCGGCCTTGAGTCCCATGTAGGCGAGGGCGTGCTCGGCGTCCTTGCGCGAGAGGCCCGGCACCTTGTCGGGCTGGGGCACCGCGCCGTCGGCGTCGATCACCATGCCGGGGCTGGTTCCCCAAGTCACTTGGGGCGCGATCTTGGTGGCATCGATGATCAAAGTCCGGTCGTATTTGGCGCCGGGGTCGCTGGCCAAGCTCTTCCAAAAAGCGATGGCCGCGTCCAAATCCTTGCCTTTGGGCGCGAAAGGCCGCTCGGTCTTGCGGAAATATTCGAAAGTCGTCTCGTCGGGTGCGATCATCCCGGCCTTGGCGCCGGCCTCGATCGACATATTGCAGACCGTCATCCGGGCTTCCATCGAGAGTCCGCGGATGGCCGCGCCGGTGTACTCCAGAACGTGGCCGGTGGCACCGGCAGTGCCGATCAAGCCGATCAGCTTGAGCACCATGTCCTTGGCGGTGACGCCCTTGCCGAGGCTTCCCTGGAAATCGACTTGGTAAGTCTTGGCGCGTTTTTGCCGCAAAGTCTGAGTCGCCAAAACGTGTTCGACCTCGGAGGTGCCGATGCCGAAGGCCAGAGCGCCGAAAGCGCCGTGGGTCGAGGTGTGGCTGTCGCCGCAGACAATGGTTGTGCCGGGCAGGGTGATGCCGAGCTCGGGCCCGATCACGTGGACGATGCCTTGCTGCTCGCTGTTCAAGTCGTAGAGTCGGACACCGAAGTCTTTGCAATTCTGAGTGAGGGCCTCGATTTGGGCCCGGGCAATCTCGTCCTTGATATTGTAGCGGTCGACCGTGGGGACATTGTGATCCATGGTCGCGAAGGTCAGGTCGGGACGGCGAGCCTTGCGGCCGGTGATTCGCAGGCCTTCGAAGGCTTGGGGGCTGGTAACTTCATGGACCAGGTGGCGGTCGATGTAGAGCAGGGTGGTGCCGTCTTCTAAGGTGGTAACTCGATGTTTTTCCCAGATTTTGTCGAAGAGCGTCTGTGCGGTGGACATGCTTCGGATCTACGACAGGCCGGCTCGGACCGTCAAGGTCTTCCCATTTTCCGCCTTGAGCCTGGAGGCTGGCTTTGCTAGGAGCCACCGTCCTATGGTTCTCTGCCATCATTGCGGAAAGTCTAGTGAATCCGGCGATCGCATCGGCCGGGAAGAGACCTGCCCCCACTGCGGCTGGGACCTGCATGTCTGCTATAATTGCCAGCATTACGATCTTTCGGCCTATAACGAGTGCCGGGAGAGTCAAGCTGACCGGGTCTTGGAGAAGGATAAGGGAAATTTTTGCGACCTCTTCGCCCCCAGCGACAAGTCGATGCGGACGGCGGCGAACGCCAAGGCCGACGACGCCAAGGCAAGGTTGGACGCACTGTTTAAGAAGAAATAGGAAAGGAATATGACAAAGATATTAGTTCTCGCCGGCGACGGCATCGGACCCGAGGTGATGGCCGAGACGGTCAAGATTTTGGAATTCGTCAACCAGCAGGAAAAGCTCGGCCTCGAATTCGAAAGCGGGCTGGTCGGCGGCTGCTCTTACGACGCCCACGGAAAACCCCTGACCGACGCGACCTTGAATCTCGCCAAGGCCGCCGATGCCGTCCTCTTGGGCGCGGTCGGCGGACCGAAATGGGAAGAGCTCGATTACTCGGTGCGGCCGGAGCGGGCCTTGCTGGCTTTGCGCAGCGAGCTCGGTCTTTTCGCCAATTTGCGCCCGGCCAAGGTTTACCCGGCCTTGGTCGACGCCTCTTCGCTGAAGCGCGAAATCATCGAGGGCATCGACATCATGGTCCTGCGCGAGTTGACCGGCGACATCTATTTCGGCAAGCCCAAGGGCGTCGAGAAGCTGGCCGACGGCCAGGAGCGCGGCGTCAACACGATGGTCTATACCACCCATGAGATCGAGCGCATCGCCAAGCTGGCCTTCGAGATCGCCCGCGGCCGGCGCAAGCAGGTGACCAGCGTCGACAAGGCCAACGTCCTCGAGACCACCGAGCTTTGGCGCAAGATCGTCACGAACCTTGGGAGGTCCTATCCCGACGTCGAGCTCAAGCACATGTACGTCGACAACTGCGCGATGCAGCTGGTGCGCTACCCCAAGCAATTCGACGTGATCGTGACCGGCAACCTCTTCGGCGACATCCTGAGCGACGAGGCTGCGATGCTGACCGGCTCGATCGGAATGCTGCCCTCGGCCAGCCTGGCCGGCTCCAAGAAGGGCATGTACGAGCCGATCCACGGCAGCGCTCCCGACATCGCCGGCAAGGGCGTGGCCAACCCCATCGCCACCATTCTCTCGGCGACGATGATGCTCGATCTGACCTTCGACAAGAAGGAAAGCGCGCAAAAGATTGAAAAATCGGTCGAGAAGGTATTAGAGGCCGGCCTGCGCACCGCCGACATCGCCAAGCCCGGCGAGGCCAAGACCTCGACTCAAGCCGCCGGCGAGGCTATTTTGGCCGAGCTTAAAAAGGTCTATTAAGGAAGCACCATGAAAAAGGAAAAATACAACGTCGCCGTCGTTGGCGCCACCGGAGCGGTGGGCAACGCCATGCTCGAAGTTTTGGAGAATCGAAACTTCCCCATTGACCAATTGCGCCTTCTGGCCAGCGAACGCAGCCTCGGCGCCAGGCTCGAGTTCAAGGGCAAGGAAATCCCGGTGGAAGTGCTGGACGCCAACTCCTTCAAGGGCATCGACATCGCGCTCTTTTCGGCAGGCGGCACCATCAGCGAACGCTTCGCCCCGATCGCAGCCCAGGCCGGCGCGGTGGTGGTTGACAACACCTCGGCCTTCCGGATGCATCCCGAGGTTCCCTTGGTCGTCCCCGAGGTCAACCCCGAGGCCATTGCCCAGCACAAAAAGCTCGGCATTATCGCCAATCCCAATTGCTCGACCATTCAGATGATGGTGGCTTTGAAGCCGATCCACGACAAGGCCAAGATCCGGCGCATCGTCGTCTCGACTTATCAGGCGACCAGCGGCGCCGGAAAGCTGGCGATGGAAGAGCTCGCGGCCCAGACCAAGGCGCTCTTCACCGGCCAGGAGATGAAGGTGAAGAAGTTCCCCCATCGGATCGCCTTCAACTGCATTCCCCACATCGACGTCTTCCTCGACAACGGCTACACCAAGGAAGAGATGAAGATGGTCAACGAGACCAAGAAGATCATGAACGACGATTCGATCAAGGTCACGGCGACCTGCGTCCGGGTGCCGGTCTTCGGCGGCCACAGCGAGAGCATCAACGTCGAAACCGAGCGAAAGCTCAGCGCCCACGACGCCCGAGCCTTGCTCGAGAAGTCGCCGGGCATCGTGGTCAAGGATGACGTGACCCACAACCAGTACCCGCTGGCCATCGATTGCGTCGAGCGTGACGAGGTTTTCGTCGGTCGGATCCGCGACGACGAGTCGGTCGCGAATGGGCTCAATCTATGGATCGTCGCCGACAACATCCGCAAAGGCGCGGCGACTAACGCCGTGCAGATCGCGGAGATCCTCATCAAGGACTATCTGTAAGTTAGATAAGATCCCGCAGATTCTTCCGGCTCCCGCGTTTGGCGGCCATTACTATCAGCAAGAGTCCCCACGTCGCCGAGGCTGCGGCCAGCTTCCACTCGCGCAAGTGGACGGTGATTCCAAGATTGAAGAAGAAGACGCCGATGAAAAGGCCGGCGCCGAGCAACACGCCTTGAACACGGCGCGGGACGCCCTCCAAATTGTCGATCAGCAGGAAAGAGCCCTGAATCGCCAGCCCGACCAGGAACCAGCCGGCGAAATTCGTCCAAGGCACGCCAAAGTACCAGCCGCCATGGGGGTAGTAATAGACGTCGCCCAAGAACCAGCGTTCGCCCATGTTGGCAACGGGGTCGATCACGATGTCGAGGACCATGGTCAAGAAAGCGCCGAGCAGCACTGTCTTCCAAGAGCGATGCAGGTCGGGCAGGGGCGTGTAGCGGTTCCAGCGGCTGCGCAGAGCCAGCGCCGTCATCCAGCCGGCGAAATTGAGGAAAACATAGGAAAGCGAATCCCAGATCGGGACGCCGTAAAGGAAAATTTCGCCCGCCATGTTTTCGTAGCGGTAAGTATAGTCGCCGTAGGGAAATCCATTGCGGATTGAAGAGGCCTCGGAGGCCCAAGCGATGAGATAGCCCAGGACCAGGAACTTCAGAGTACGCTTCAAACCCCAATGGTAAGAAGCGATGGCGAGGTAAGCGATCAGGAAGACCAGGACGTACCAGCGCTCCGCGACCGTATGCAGAATCGAGCCGAGCATCGCTTTCCTTAAATCGCCGCGGTTCTCGGGTAAATCAATTTATTTTCAGATTCCGTGCATGGTTTTAAGGTCGATGAGGTGGCGGCGCAGGGCCTCCCAGACGTTGCTCTGGGGCATCCCCAGCTCTTCCTTGGCTAGGCTGGAGTCGAAGAAGAGCGGTTGGCGCAGCCGTTCGATCAAGGGCGTGGGCAGGCCGTCGCGTCGCCGCAAGAGGCCTTGGGCCAAGGCGTTGCCGATCTTGGCGAAGCCGAAGGGCAGGGCGGTCGTCGGCGCGGCCACTTCGCTGATCGCCTCGAGATTGCGCAATAGCTCCAGCATATAGACGTTTTGATTGCCGAGGATATAGCGGCCGCCGACTTGGCCGCGCTTGGCGGCTAAGAGATGGCCCTTGGCCACATCGATGACGTCGACCAGGTTGAGGCCGGTGTCGAGGTAGAAGTGGGTTCGACCCTCGAGATAGCGGCGCAGGTAATTTCCAAAGAGGCTGGGCTCGCGGTCGCGAGTGCCGAGGCAAACGGTGGGATGGACGATGATCAGCGGCAGCCCCTGCTGCTTGAAACGGATGGCCTCGCGCTCGGCCTGATAGCGGCTGCGCTCGAATTCGGTGCTCAGCTCCTCCATCGAGACTCCGTCGGTCTCGCGGATCTTGTCCTGGCCCGGCGCCGCCTTCAGCGTCTCCATGCCCGAGGTGTAAACGACCTTCTCCACCCCATGATGGAGCGAGGCTTCCATGATGTTTTTGGTGCCTTCGACGTTGATCGCCTGGAGCAGCCCCTTGTCGCTGGAGTCGAAAGAGCAGAGCCGCTCGGCGTGAAAGACCATCTGGCAATCTTTGACCGCCTGGAAGACCGCGTTGCGGTCGTTCAAGTTCAGCGAGACGGTCTCGGTTTCGAGACCGTCGATCATGAACTCGCTTTCGGGATGCTCCGGGAGTTGGTCGGGACGATAGGCCGCCCGCAGGGGAATGCCTTGTTTGGCCAGCTCTTCGACGATGTGCGAGCCGATGAGTCCGCCGGCTCCGGTGACGAGGATTTTCATGGCGGATTAGGCGCTCGTTTCGGATTTGATCATTTGAATGAAATGGTCGACCAGCTCGGTGTCCCACTGGCCGCCGCCTTTTTCGCGCTCGAAGATTTTCAGGGCCTCGATCGGCGGGATGCCCTTGCGGTAAGGCCGGTTGCTGGTCATCGCGTCGTAAGCGTCGGCGATCGAGACGATGCGCGGGCCCAAGGTCAGGTCGGAGCCGCTCACGCCGTCGGGATAGCCCAGGCCGTCGACCCGCTCGTGATGGTGGCGGATGATCGGCAGCACCGGCGCCAGGCTCTTCAACGACTTGCAGATTTCGCAGCCCCGAGCCGGATGAGAGCGGATGTGGGCCAGCTCTTCCTGAGAAAGCTTTTCCGGTTTGTTGAGGACCATCTCGCGGACGCCGATCTTGCCGACGTCGTGGAGCAGGGCGCCGCGCCGGATCAGCTCTTGATCGATCTCGGTCAAGCCGACCCGCCGGGCCAGCATCGTCGCGTAGCGGGCCACCCGCTCGGAGTGGCCGCGGGTATAGACGTCCTTGGCCTCAAGCATCTCGGCCAGGGTGAAGATGATGGTCTCGCTGTTGTCGACGTCGTCGTAGAGCTCCTTGAGCTTGAGCAGCGATTTGACTCGGGTCACCAGCTCGACTTTGTTGAAGGGCTTCATCAGGAAATCGTCGGCGCCCATCTCGATGGCCTTGAGCTTGTCCTCCAATTCCTTGAGGGCGGTGATGACGATGACCGGGATGAACTGGGTTTTCTTGTCGCTCTTGATCCGCTGGCAGACCTCGTAGCCCGAGAGCTTGGGCATCATGAGATCGAGCAGGATGAGGTCGGGCGGGTCTTCCTCGACCTTGCGCAGGGCGGCTTCGCCGTCGGACGCGGTGATCAACTGGTAAGGATAGGAGCGTAGCTGGGCGAGCAGAAGCTCGACGTTGGTCGGGTTGTCGTCGACGATCAGGACCTTGGGTTTTTTCAGCGGAGCGACGCTCAGACGAGTGTCCAAAGACATGGTTCAAATCCTAACGGAGTCTTTAAAGCGGGTCTAGGGAAAGCTAGAACCGCCGCCGATATTGGTCTTGCGGCGCGTCAAACGACCGTTTATAAAGCCGGCTCGCATGATGTCCTTGCTCAAGAAAGCCCTTTCCCTGGCCGGCGTCCTTTTGGTCATTGCCTTGGTGCTTAATCTCAACATTGGCGGCCGTCCCTCCCGGGAGCGAGCCTATGAGCTTTGGCAGAGCGAGCCGGTACAGAAGGTCTACCGCGAGGTTTCGGCCCGAATTACCGCCCTGATCCGCAAGGACATCTCGGTCGAAGACGTTTTCAAGCCCGATCTCCCCACGAAGCAGGCCCCCCAAAGCGCCGCTTCCCCCGGCGCGACCCTTCCCGAAACCAAGGCTCCAGCCAAGGGCGAGGATGGCACCCGCACCATTCAGCTCGAAAAATTGGACGAAGCCGACAAGAAAGCCCTCGAAAAGATATTGGAAAAGTCCTCTAATTAAAGTAGCTTAGGATGCTTTTTTGAAGTCCGCGTTTCAATATCTGGGTGCCCTGATCGTGGTGATCGCCGGCATCCTCTCGGTCAGTTACCTGCAGCACCGATTCGATCAAAGCGACTTGCGCCAAGCGGTGAACGCGGTTCGCCGGACCAAGCCCGAGGGGCCCCAGGCTCCGACCCTCGAGGAAAAGGTGGCCCGGCATTTTCAAGTAGCTCCGGACCGGCTTTTTTGGGAGCCTCAATTGGAGTCGAAAATCCAGGGCACGGTCCTGGTGAAGGCGGTCCCGCCCCAGGGCGGAGGAAACTTGATTTGGGAAGTCGACCTGGTCCGCATGAGCGTGATACCGGTCACTCCCGAGGCCAAAAGCTTATTTCATTCTCAACCTTGAAAAGGAAAATCCATGAGCGAAGCGAAGCAGTGCAAGAGCAAAGATTGTAAGCGCCCCTACCGGGCCAAGGGTTATTGCAACGTCCACTACAAGCAATGGCGCCAGGGCGAGCTGGGCAAGCCGCGCTATAAGACCTGCAGCAATGAGAGCTGTAAAAAGCCGATGGGCAAGCGCGGGCTCTGCGACGCCCACTACGAAGCTTGGCTGAAGTCGCGCAAGGGCGCGGCGGTCGAAGCCGCTCCCGCCAGCTAAAAATCGTTTGCATTTGCCGCGGCAGCTTAACGGGATAACAGCGAGAGGGGAAATCCGATGTCGGTCCTGATCCTTTTCCTTATCGGCGCCATCATGGGCCCACTGGGCGATTGGTTTCACGTCATCTCCGAAACCACCGCTTATCCGCCCGGGGTTTACGCCTTTTATTTCGGCAAGCAGCCTTACTGGGTTCCCTTGCTCTTCGGGACCGCCGCCGTGGCCATTGGCCTCAGCCATCCTCAAATGGACCGATGGCTCGGAGCGCCGACCAGCCGTCCCGGTTCTCGCGGCATCGACGGCGTCATCCTGGGCATCGCGGCTTTCCTCGGAATATACGCCATGTCGGCATTCGCGCCGCTCGAGACCGGCTCGACCTTGGACAGCGTCCTCGCTGTTTCGGCCTTGCTCCTGTGGTGGGCGGCCGATCGCACTTGGCAGGGCCTTCTCTTGGCGGTTCTCACCGCCGCGGTCGGCACCGCGGTGGAAATCTATCTCGTGCAGCAACGGGCTTACGTCTACCTTAGTCCCAAAGACAATTTCTATGGCGTCGGCTCTTGGCTTCCTTGGCTCTACGTCGCTGCTTCGGTGGCGGTCGGAAATCTTGGGCGCTTTCTTCGCGAGCCCCGAGAAACTCTCCCTTGACCGGAATCCATGGTGTCCGCTTTTTATTTCATGAAATTTCAGATTTGTTCGTGTTTGACCCCACCCCTTTCCGCGTATCTTAATAAAATATAAATAATATCAAATAGTTATAATTGAGTAGGGAGGCCCAAGCTCTGGCCTCCGCCCTGCAATGATTCTTCCCGTCGGCGCCATCAGCCGCAAAGGAGGAATCGATGAACCCAGTTTCGCAATACAACAATCTTTATCTAGACCAATACATTCCGGCCGAGGAGCCCGTCGCGGAGAATTCCGTACCTGAGGGTTTCGAGGAATATGCCGGTTACGAGGACTACTTGAACTCGGAAGCCCAATTTGAGGTCGAAGGCGACGTCGACCCGGAATTCGGCATTGAGGAAGGCGGCTTCGCCGAAGATACCTTCGTCGGACCTTCCGATTCTTCCCAGGGCGCCGGCGGAGTTTCGGCGAAGATCGAGCAATTGAAGATGTCGCTGGAGCAGTCTTCCTTGGATGGCTCGGAGAAGGCGGAAATCGAAGACGAACTGAAAGCCGTGAAAGGCCGCCTCAATTACTTGGTTTCACTCTCGCCACAAAATCAGCAAGCCCAGCTTGATTTGATTTACGGTGAATTGGGACAGATTGAGATGAAAATCCTGGGCCTGGGGGAAGGCGGAGAGATCGAAGAATCGGTGGAGCCCAAAGCGAAGAAAGATTCCAAGGATAAAAAATCGAAAACGGAAAAACTCGAAGACCGCTTGGATGACCTCGGATCCGAGATCCGAAGTCTGCTCGACACCGGCAAAATAACCCAAGCTTATTACGACGAGCTCATCGGCCTGCACGGGCGTTTGGTGGGAGAACTTGATCTCGGAGGTTCCGATACCGAAACCGTCGAGGGCATGATCGAAGACCTAAAGGCGACCGTGGACGGCGTTCGGCTCAGCTACATTGAAAGCGGCGAGCCGGTCGACTCTACCGAAGGCGAGGATGGCGAAGACGACGGTTCCAAGATGATCGAAGCTTTGCGAGCCGCCGCCAACGGCAAGAGCGAAGAACAGATTCTCAGCGCCCTTAACAGCTCGGGCTTTATTTTCGACGATATCGAGGACCTCAAGAAGGAGATCAACGACGGGAAATTCCCGCCCAAAGACCCGGGCTTGGAGACCATCGAAAAGTTCGTGAAGTTCTGCGATACTTTGGGCTTGGTCAACGAGATCAAGGGCGTTTCCTGGAACGGCGCACGTCTGCTGGCCGCCTTCAATGAGGCCACTCCCAAGATCGTGACCATGCTGCAGGCTTTCTATCCCGCTTCCAACATTTCTATGACCCATCCTGCGACGACCGAGGACCAGTGGCGCTTGGGCAACAACATCACCTTCGACGGCACCACTTTCGACTGGACGGTGCAGAGAGAGGGAAGCCAAGGCACGATCAACGTGGTCGAAACGGTCTACAACAGTGCCGGCACTAACGAAGGCAATCACGCCGGATAAGCGCAGGAGGGCTTAAAACAGCCCTCCGCCTAAGGGGTGGCTTTCTTAAGGGTGTGGCCTTAACATTTCTCTATGAGACGGCGCTGTTTGCCGCTGCTGCTTTTCCTATTATTGCTGAGCTCCTCCTGCGGTTCCGATGTGGTGTGGTTCGTCTCCTGGAACGCCGGGCCCATCGAGCAAAACGGGTTGGTCGTCATCATCGGAACTCCCCACGACCAGCCGCTGGCGAGCGTCGAGCTGATCGACGGCGAAATCCCGAACGGAATGCACGTCGAAACCAACGGTACTGTTCAGGGAATTCCCAAGGAAGCTGGCGAATTCGATTTCACCCTCCGGCTGACCGAAACGAGCGGTCGGGTGCTGGAGAAGTCCTATTCGGTGGAAGTAGAGTAGAAAATTACAATTTTTGATTTCAAAATTATAATTCAGCGATAGATCTCTTATATTAAATAACTGATTTTATTGATATTTTAAATTAGTCGATTTGGCACCTCGATTGCTCTCCCTCCTATTTTGGGGTGGAGCAATGCGAAGGGGAATA
>JBIOXX010000191.1:0-3688 GCA_044869875.1 bacterium
TCGCCGATCCGCCGCGAGGTGCCGATCTTGTCCCAGGTCGGCATGTAAACGACCGAGCGGCCGGGCAGCGAGATGTGGCTGGTGACCCGGGCGCCCTTGGTGCTGATCGGGCCGCGGGCGACTTGAACCAAGACTTCCTGGCCGGGACGGAGCAAGTCTTGGATGTTCTGGCGGTCGCGCCAGCGCTTGCGGGGCTTGGCTTCTTTTTCGCCGTCCTCGGACTCGATGTCGCCCAGCTCCTCGTTGACGTCGCTGACGTAGAGGAAGGCGGCCTTTTCCATGCCGATCTCGACGAAGGCGGCCTGCATGCCGGGCAGTACTCTTTGGACCTTGCCCTTGTAGATGTTGCCGACGTAGGCGACTTCCTTGGCCCGCTCGTAGTAAACCTCGCTGACGACGTTCTTTTCGAGATAGGCGACGCGCTTCTCCTTGGAAGTCACGTTCACGATCAATTCTTTTGCCATTAATTATTTAAAGAGAGGATCACTCGACCTCAAAATGGGCATCCACTTTGAGGATCCGGCTTCCCGACCAGGCGCCCTTCCCTTCGGGGAATAGCGCCTCGAGCACTTCGCTGGGGCGAATGCTGCCCGAGGTCTGGCCAAAATGGGTCACCAGATGAAGACGGTTCGGAGCGACCACCTCGATATCCTTGATGTAGGGTCGAATATCGACCGATTTTTGTGTTTTTTCGCGTCGCCGCTCGATCCGAACTTCCGTCGAATTCTTTAATTGAGTCACTCGATCCGACAAGTCGCCGGGAGCCCCGGTGTCGAAGCTCTGAACGTCGATGGCGTAGACCTGCTCGCGCATCGCGGCGTTCAGCGACCGGCCCTTGACTTGCAAGGTCCGAGCTTCGGTGAGGACGACTCCCGCCGGCAATACTTCGTTCACCCGGGCGAGGAATTCCTCGGGTGAAACGAAATGGATTAGCTCGATGTCCATGAACTCGGCCTCGCTTTCGACGCCGACCGGTTGGGGTGGACTCAAGCTGATCCGCATCGCCGGGTTGAACCCTTGGCTGTAGCCGACTGGAATGGCGGCTCGCTTCAGGGCCCGGTGAATCAGGGTCGCCAGATCGAGATGACTTAAAAAAGCGGCTTCGCCCAATTTTGTAAATCGGGCGCGAATCCTTTGCTCTATCGGCTTTGCCTCGAACTTCTGAGGCACCGCCGGGGGATTGCCGAGGCTCTGCTCGGGCTCGTTTTTGAGACGTCGCCCGCGCGTGGAGAAGGCTTGGACCTTCTCTTCCCCGGGAAGATACCGGTAGTTGACGTTGAGGGTTTTGCGAAAATCGCAAACTCCACAATCGCTGCACTTATCGGTCGAACAATCCTCGATGAAGACCAAGTCGTGCGTGGCTTCCAGTTCTTCCCATAGAAAATCTTTCTTCATGTCGATGAAGAGGTGATCCCAGGGCAGCACTTCCTCGCGGGGGCGCCTCCGGGTCACGTAAAAGTCGGGATCGAGGCCGGTCTCGGCGAAGGCCTGTTGCCAGGCCGGGAAATCGAGCTTCTCGTTCCATTCGTCGAAGCGGCAGCCGAGCTCGTAGGCTCGGAACAAAGTGTGGGCCAAGCGGCGATCGCCGCGGCTGAAGACACCTTCGAGGTAGCTCATCGTCAGGCCGTGAGTCTTGAACTTGATGCCCGGGACCCGAAGGTTTTGCCGCAGCAACTCGTGTTTGGCCTCGACCTCGGCCATCGAGAGCTGGGGCTCCCATTGGAAAGGCGTGAAGGGCTTGGGCACGAAGGAAGAGCAGCCGACGTGGATCTCGGCCCGACGAGTGTAGCTGCGGCCGATGGCCAGGGCTTCCTTGGCCTCCTCGGCGATGCCGAGCAGGTCGGCCTCAGTCTCCAAGGGCAGGCCGCACATGTAGTAAAACTTGATCAGCCGCCAATCCTCGCGGAAGACGTTGTCGACCGTCTTCATCAGATCTTCGCGGGCATTGCCCTTGTTGATGATCTGGCGCATCCGCGGCGTCCCGGCTTCGGGCGCCATGGTGAAGCCGCTCTTCCGTACCCGTTTCACCTGTTGGATCACTTCCGGCGTCAGGGTCTCGGTGCGAGTGGCCGGGAGAGAAATCGAGATCCGATCTTTCTCGTAGGTGTCGAAGAGCTCGTTCAAAAGCGGGTTGAGGCAATCGTAGTCGCCGACCGAGAGCGAGAGCAGCGAAACTTCTTCGTGGCCGGTGGCCTTCAGTGACTTAGCGATGATGTCCTTGACGGTGTCGGGCGAGCGTTGGCGCTCCGGTCGATAAATGTAGCCGGCCTGGCAGAAACGACAGCCGCGAACGCAGCCGCGTTGAACTTCGACGCCGACCCGGTCGTGGATGACGCTGATATTGGGCACCACCGGCGTCCGGGGATAAGGCGCCCGGTCGAGGTCGGTGACCGTGGCTTTGATCACGCCCTTCACCTCGGGAATCTTGGAGCGGATCTCGCGGATCACGCCGTCCTCGCGGTATTCGACCTCGAAGAGGCTGGGAATGTAGACGCCGCGCTCCTTGGCCATGCGCTCCAGCAGGTCTTGGCGGGTTTCGGCGCTCTCTTTATATTCGATCATTTGACGCGCTAATTGGAGGATCAAGTCTTCGCCATCGCCGACCACTACCGCGTCAAAAAAATCGGCCACCGGCTCGGGGTTAAAGGCACAGCTTCCGCCGCCCAGGACGATCGGATCGCCCTTGCGGCGATCCTTCTGCCACATCGGCACTCCGCCGCGGTCGAGCATGGTCAGGATGTTGGTGTAGGTCAGCTCGTAAGGCAGCGTAATGCCGATCAGGTCGAAATCCACGAGCGGCGTTTTCGATTCCAGCGAGAAGAGTGGAACCTTGTGCCGCTTCAGCGCCGCTTCCATGTCGGTCCAAGGGGTGTAGACCCGCTCGGCCCAGATCTCGGGATCGCGGTTCAAGATGTCGTAGAGAATTTTAAGGCCGACGTGGCTCTCGCCCATCTCGTAGACGTCGGGGAAGACCAGGGCGACGCGGAGCCGGACCTGCGATGGATCCTTGCGCACCGAGTTGACCTCGTTGCCCAAGTAGCGCCCCGGCTTTTCAACCTCCGAAAGGAGACGCTGCCATTTGTCTGTGGATAAACCCGTCGCGACCATAAGGGTTAACCTTATAGTCGGAAAGCCGAACGAGAGTCAAATAGGCAAAAAATAGAGTGATTTCGGTAACTAAGGCAAGGAATCGACGATCTTCTTGGCCCTCGCCTCGTCGAATTTCTGTCCCAGCCGCCGGGTGTTCTCCCGGGCGGTATCGAGATGCCTCAGGGTGGCGTCGCGGTCGCCGCTGGCGGCGATTTTTTCGGCGATTTGAAATTCCAAATCGATTCCATTGCTCAGCGCGGTATCGGTGGCCCGCTTAGCTCGGGCCTCGTCGAAGCTGACCTTGCCCTGCTTGGCCAGCTCCCGACCGGCATTGAGCGGCACCACCGTGTCGTCGACCTTGCCCAAGTCGGCCGAAGCTTCGGCTTGGCCGAAGCGCCACTCCACCGCCGCGGCATAAGCCTGACTCGTGATTTGGGTCACGCTGGTTTCTTGGGCGGAGCTGAGCGTGGAGCCGATCAAGGCGGCATTGGCCCGGGCTTGATCGAGGAAAACCTTCACCTTGCTGATCCCACCGTCCCTCTTCACCTGGTCGACCTGCTTGGCGGCCCGCTTGAGCAGGACGTCGACTGAGAGCTGT
>JBIOXX010000192.1:0-6000 GCA_044869875.1 bacterium
GGTGGGACCAACGATTTAGCCGGCATCCAATTAGCTGCCGATCTTTTAGAGGCTCAGGACGTGGAGGAAAAGACCATATTGGTAGTCACCGACGGCCAGGGGGTCGATGCCACCGGGAATTACGTCAAAGAGCTGGAAGCCCGGGGGATCAAGGTGATCGGCATCGGGATCGGGCCAGGCACCGAGCATGTCGTCCAAGTCTACGGGGATCACTATCAGAGTCCCGACTTTCGCACGTTGCCCAAGACTCTCCTACGTATCCTTGCCAAGCGAATGATGGGGTCCTAGACGGAAGTGGACGCCGAATCGGTCCGGCGTTAAAACCGCCTTATGCCTAAAGACCTCTTTCGCGATCAAATCGTCCTGATCACCGGCGCGGGCGGTGGGCTCGGCCGGTCTCACGCGCTCTTGCTCGCCTCGCTGGGCGCTAAAGTTCTAGTCAATGATCCGGGCTCGGCGGTCGATGGCCGGGGTTCGGCGGCAAGGCCGGCCGAAGAAACGGTGGAGCTCATCCGTGCCGCCGGCGGCGAGGCCTTGGCCGATTTTCACGGGGTGGAGACCGAAGCAGGCGCCCAAGCCATGGTCGAAGCGGCCTTGAAGGGGTTGGGCGGCCTCCACGCCGTGATCAACAATGCCGGAATTCTCCGCGACGTCAGCTTCCGTAAGCAGAGCTCCGTCGATTGGGAGCAGGTGCTGGCGGTGCACCTCGATGGATCGCGCCACGTCACCAAGGCGGCTTGGGAGATTTTCTGCTCCCAAGGCTACGGCCGGGTGATCTTCACCACCAGCGCCTCGGCGCTCTATGGAAATTACGGCCAGAGCAATTACGCCGCGGCAAAGCTGGGGCTGATCGGGTTCATGAACGCGCTGAAGGAGGAGGGCGGGAAGTACGACATCAAGCTCAACGCCATCGCCCCGATGGCTCGAAGTCGGATGACCGAGGGGATTCTCCCGCCCGAGATCCTGGCCCGGCTCGATCCCAAGGAAGTCTCGCCGGTGGCTGCTTATCTCGCCAGCCGGGATTGCGCCGTGACCGGCCAGTGTTGGTCGGTGGGTGCGGGCCGGGTTGCGCGGACCGCCATCGTCGAGAGCGAGGGTTGGAAGGCGCCGGCGAATAGCGGTTGGGGCCCGGAGGAAGTGGCGGCAAATTTGGAGAAAATCACTGATCTCGGCACGGCGGCGCCGCTGAGCAATTTGATGGAGGCTGCAGGCCATTTATTGTCTTAAGGCTTGAGGGAAAAGAAGAAGCCCCGGCGATTTCTCGCCGGGGCTTCCTTGTTTCGAAAGAAGGAGCTTTTTATCTCCTGGAGCGGCCACGGAGGCCAAGGAAGGCCAAGCCCAGCAAGCCGAAGCTCGCCCAGGGCAGGGCCGGTCCCGCCGCCGTCAGGCTGCAACCCGAGCCGCTGAGGGCGAAGGGATTGGCACCTCCGCCGCCTTCGCCGCCGACCGCGGGTCCACCGGGCGTGGTTTCGACGAAGCTATCGTCCTCGCCGTCGCCGTCGGAGTCGTAGGCGCAGACGATTTCGTCGTCGCCGTCGCCATCGACGTCGAGCGGGCGCTCGCTGACGTCGTCGAGCACGCCATCGCTCGGATTCCAATAGAGCTCCGGGCAATGATCGACGCAGCCGTCGCCGTTGGTGTCGACGAAGAAGTCGGCGCACTGGTCGTTGTTCCCGTCGGCCCGGATGCAGTCATCGGAAGAGCCGTCGGGATCGAAGAAGAGGTCGCCGAAGCATTGGTCATTGTTCTGGTCGTGGGCCTGCTCTTTGCCGCCATCCTCGTCGATGTCCTGGTCGATGATGTTGTCGCAGGCATCGCCGATTCCGTCGCCATCGCGGTCGGCCTGATCGGGATTGGGCACGGTGACGCAGTTGTCGTCGTCGTTGGGCACGCCGTCACCGTCATCGTCGTCGTCGGGATTGGTGCAAGCCGGGTTGCTTGCGCAGTCCGAATCGGCGCAATCCACCGGCCCGTCCCGATCGTCGTCGATCTCATTGTTGCAGCTGGTCTCAGAGTCGGGACAGGCCGGCGTGTCCGCGCAATTGGTGTCGGCGCAGTCGACGTCGCCATCGCCGTCGTCGTCAAGGCCGTTCACGCAGTTGGTTTCAACGCAAGCCGGATTGGTAACGCAGTCCGAATCGGCGCAATCGATTTCGCCGTCGCTGTCGTCGTCGAGGTGGTTGGTGCAGTTGGTCTCGGGCAAGCAGGCCGGGTTTCCGTTGCAGTCGTCGTCGACGCAGTCGGTCTCGCCGTCTTCATCGTCGTCCAAGCCGTTGGTGCAATTGGATTCGATGCAAGCCGGGTTCGAGGTGCAATCGGTGTCCTCGCAATCCTCGTTGCCGTCGCCATCGTTGTCGACGTTGTCATTGCAGTTGGTTTCGGGGTTGCAGAAGGGGCTGGCGGTGCAATCACCGTCGGCGCAGTCGATCAGGTTGTCGCCGTCCTCGTCGGCGTCGTTGTTGCAGTTGGTTTCGATGAGGACGTCAATGGTCGGGGAAACGTCGATCGAGGTCAGGGTGCCGGAGGAGTCGACCTTCTGTTGGGTCGTGAAGGTATAGGTTCCCGGCGCCGCCGGGGCGGTCACGTTTTCATAGTCGAAGGTTACGGTGCCGCCGTCATCGAGGAACAACAGATTTTGGGTGACGGTATTGCCCGAGAAAATGGGATCGGCCGGGCCGGCCATAATATGATCGAATTCGATGTCTCCAGTCACGCTGAGGCCCACCAAGTCGTCGAATACGAAGCCATAGCTTCGGACCGCGTTTCGGGTAGAGGTGGCGGCCGAGGTCAGGTCGACGATGACCTGGGTCCACTCCCCGTTTTGAAGCAGCGACAGGTTAAGAATGAAGGAGCTCAGGGGGTAACTGGCCGGGCTTCCGCCCAGGCTTGTCGATTCGGAGATTTGAAGCGTTCCGCCGCTGATCAAGTTGGCCAGCGCCAGTCCGTCAGCCCGGGTATAGAAGCTTAAATGAGTGTAGCCCGACCAATCTTGGGCCGCTCCGAAATTGAAATAAATTCGGGAGGCCCCCAACACTGCGATGTTGGCCAAGCCGAAGTCGGCATGGAGGTTGCCGCTGCCGGCGAAGGGATCGGAAGAGGAAGTAGAAAGGTCGAGGTCGCAAAGCACTCCCAGGAGACCGCAAAGCGGAGCCAAGACGCCAACGAAGTCGTCTTGCCATCCGGTCGGTGGATTTGCATCCAAGCTGTCGATGACTTCTCCGGTCAGACCGTTGACCACGGTCACCGTCGTATTGCCGGGGTTAGGATCGGGCCAGGGATCGGGGGCGGTCCAAAGAACGGCTCCATCCCCCATGTCTTCTTCGGCGGTATAGGTGAAAGTGAAATCATTGGCGGTGGATCCCGCCGCTGCCGAGTCGGGATCGACGATTGCGGTGCCGCTTCCATCCTGGGCCAAGACTTGGGATGGCGAAGCTAAAAGCTGGAGGGCCAGGAGAAAAAGGCACACGAAGGCACTGAGTATGCGCGGACTACTACACATGAAAGCGCTCCTTTCGGTTGCTTTACTTACCCGGAAAATTTTTTTGGAAATTGATTAGGTCGAAGAACTTTTAGGTACTTCTAGGTGTGCGCAGGCGCCGGCCCTCCTCTCTCCTTAAGGACCTGCTAACCCTGCGAAGCTGATTCTGTACTTAGTGCGTCACTCTTGCAATTCTTTTTTTTCCGCGGCCTGAGAAATTTTGACGTCGATGGGGTCGGTCGTGTGGAGATGGATGTCGCGCTGGGGATAGGCGATGGTGACGTCGGCATCACGGAAGAGGTTGTCGATCATGAAGCGGAGATCGCTCTCGACCTCACGCCGTTCGCTGAGCGAGCGGATCCGAACCCAATACAGTAAATCGAAGATCAGGGCGTCGGGGCCGAAGTCACTGAAGTTGGCCACCGGGGCGGGAGCTTTCAAAATCTTGCCATGGCTGTCGGCGGCCTTCTTGAGCAGGTCGGCGATCTTGCGGGTCGAGGAGCCGTAGGCCACGCCGACCCGGACGGCGCTTCGGATCATGTCGTCGGAAAGCGTCCAGTTGACCACCGGCTTCTCGAGGAAGGAACTGTTGGGGATGATGTACTGGGTGTTGTCTTGAGTTCGGATTTGGGTGCTGCGGCCGCCGATCCGCTCCACCGTTCCGGTGGCGTTTTCCATTTGGACGATGTCGCCGACCTTGATCGGACGCTCGATCAAGAGGATGAGTCCGCTGATGAAGTTGTTCATCAGATTTTGGCTGCCGAAGCCGATACCGATGGCGATGGCTCCGCCGAGCACCGTGAAGATGGTGAGGGGGACCCGCACCATATTGAGGGCCACGATGAAGAAGAAGAGAAAGAGCAGGTAGAAGCAAAGAGTGCGCAACGCCGCCGCAACGCCCGAGGCCACGCCGAAGCGGGGCAGGACCTTTTCGGCTAGCATCCGGCTGATGCGCCGAGCCAAGAGGGTGCCGAACAAGACCAGGATCAAGGCGACCAGGATCTTGCCGACCGTGATCGGCGAATCGTCGACCGAGGTGACCTCGAAATTCCAGAAGCGGAGGAAGCTGTCCCAGATCCGCCCTATTTGGTCGCGCCAGCTCACGTGGGCGACTTTTTTCTCCTGCTCGTAGAGGAATTTCTCGTCAAAGCTCTTCGAGACCAGGAGAAAGGCTTGGTAGCTTTGGAGCTCCTCGAGATTCTGCTCGATGAAATCCTGCTGCATCCGGAGCCATCCGAGAGTCGCCGGGTCGGCGCCGGCCTTGGAGGTGATCTTGCCTTGGATTTCGACCAGCGCGTTTCGCACCGAGTTCAGCCGAAGGCTGATCAAGTTGGCGTCGCGATCGATCTGATCCAGCGACTGCTTGGTGAGATCCTCCCAACCTTCGATTTCGGAGCGGTCGGTCTTGCCCGAAAGCAGCTTGAAACGCTGCTTCCACGTATTTTCCCGATCCTTGAGCTGCTTGATTCGGTTGGCGTTGAAATCGACCCGCTGCTCGACCAAGTTTTGCTCGAGCCGCCGGGCTTCGACTTCCTCGATCAGGGTCGACGGCGGCTGGGGATTGTTGTCCAAGCGCTGGCGAGCTTTGACGTATTCCTTTCCGGCTTCGGTCAAAGCTTTTTGGTCTTTGGTCAAGGTCTCCAGTAGTTGGGTTTTCTCGTCCTCGACGGCCTTGAGCTCCGCATCCAAGGCGGCCTGATCGAAGCTGACTCGTTTTTGGAGATAGGAAAGCTGGAGGATGTTCAGCTCCCGATTTTTGTCGCCGAGCTGCCGATACTGCTTCGAGACCTGCAGCTCGAGCTCGCGAAGCTGAACCTGGGCGGCCGCGACCCGGCTGTTCAATTGGGCCAGGTTGAGGAGATGGTCCTTGATGACCTTGTCGTCGGGATGAGTCGCGTCTTCGGCTTCTTCCTTGGTCTGCCGCCGCTTGCCTTCGGCATCTTCAAGCGCGGTTCGGGCGTCTTCGAGGGCCTTTTGCCGGGCCTGATAAACCTGATTTCGAGATTTAAGGTTTTTCTCGTATTCGACCGCTTGGCCCTGCAGTTTATCCAAAGTGTCGAAGCTGACGACGAAGTCCTTGGGCGGCGTGCCGGCTCTCCAGCCTTCCAATTTCGGCTCGAGGCCTTGATTGCGATCCTGGACTTTTTTGAGGGTGTCGAAGGTTTCGAGCAGTTCGCTGTAGACGACGCCGAGGCGTTCCAGGACTTGGAGGCGGGCCTGGAGGTATTGAGCGTCGGCATCGGGCATGCCGGTGCTTGTCGCGGCGGCCAAGGTTTGCTCGACCTGCTGCTGCTCGGCCAAAGCTTCGTCGCGGGCTTTGACGACGTCGGCCTCTTCCGGCAATTTCTTGGCTTCGCTGGGCGCGCTTTCGGCGGTGCCGCCGGAAAGCTTGGTCAGGTCGAAGGGGAAGCTGGCCTCGGCGGCGACGGGTGAAAGCAAGAGGCCGATGGCGAGTAGAGGGAAGAAAAACCGTTTCATCGTTGGATACCCTTTTGAATCGTCTCCAAAGCCCGCTCCATCTC
>JBIOXX010000193.1:0-3775 GCA_044869875.1 bacterium
TTGGAAATCGCCTTCGGCACCATCGCGCCCAGATCCATGTCGATCTCGTAGTGGGCCTCGGTCAAGCCCTTCTTGCCTTCCTTGAGCTTCCACTTGCCGGTGTTGCTCTTCATCAGGTCGCCCTCGACCAATTCCCAAGAGAGGCCACTCGGCGGGCTCAGCTTGATGTCGAGGGTGTAGCGGATCTTCTTGATCAGGTTGATCGAGAAGGTAACGCGAAGATTTTTCCCCGATTTCTTATCGACGACCACTTCTTTGGTCTCGGGAAGGAAATCCGGGTAGGCCTCGAAGTCACTGATGACCTCGAAAACCGTTTTGATGGGAGCCTCGATCTCGATGGAAGCGGTCGTAACGGACATAGATGGGATGCGCCTTAAGAATAGTTGGGTTTAGTTTCGAAATGGTGGGTAGCCTCGATATAGCGGACGGTGCGGGACAGCGAGCGCATCACCAAGGAATGGGTATGGGCACCGCCGCCGAAGAACCGCACGCCTTTGAGGTAATCACCGTTGGTGACGCCGGTGGCGGCAAACATCACGTCGCGGCCGCTGGCCAGCTCGTTGATCTTGAACACCCGATTGATATCGTCGATGCCCATTTTCTTGGCCCGCTCGATTTCCTCGTTGTTGCGGGGCTTGAGCCGGCCTTGGAAATCGCCGCCCAGGCAGCGCAGAGCAGCGGCGCCGAGAACGCCTTCAGGCGCTCCGCCGATTCCGAAGAGGATGTCGACGCCCGACTTGGGCTCACAGGTCGAGATCGCGGCCGAGACATCGCCGTCGCCGATCAGCTTGATCCGGGCGCCGGCTTCGCGAATCTCGCGAATCAACTCTTTGTGGCGGTCGCGGTCGAGGACGATGGCCGTCAAATCCTGAACTTTATATTCCTTGGCCCGGGCCAACTCCTGAAGATTCCAGGTCGGCGACTTGGCGATGTCGATGATGCCGACGCCTTCGGGGCCGACCGCGATCTTGTCCATGTAGGTGTCGGGGGCGTGAAGAAAATGGCCCTGCTCGGCAATGGCGATGACCGAGATGGCGTTGGGACCGCCGGTGGCGCAGAGGCTGGTGCCTTCGAGCGGATCGAGGGCGATGTCGACCTTGATGTCGCCGCCCTTCCCGACCTTTTCGCCGATGTAGAGCATCGGCGCTTCGTCGCGCTCGCCCTCGCCGATCACGACGGTGCCGTCGAAATCGATGGCATTGAGAGCTCGGCGCATCGCATCGACAGCGGCTTGGTCGGCGGCGTTGGCGTCGCCCACGCCCATCAGCCGGGCGCAGCTTAGAGCGGCGGCCTCGGTGACCCGCACCATTTCGAGAGCTAAATTGCGATCCATGTACAACCCTTCGGAATAACGGAATTTTCTGTGCTAATAGCCGAGCCCCTTGGAAAATCAAGGAAAAATGAGGATTTGGCGCTCTTTTGTCATCCTGAGGACCCGAAGGGGCCGAAGGATCTCAAACCTACCAAGGCAGTCGCAGGTCCCTTGTGCCCGGCTGAGGGTATTCGCTGCGCTCAGGATGACAAACTATAGAGATAGCTTGTCGAGGACCTGCTCGGCCTTGGGCTCGATCTCGAAGGGCGCCGGGCAAACCTTGATCGCGGTGTTGGGATCTTTGAGACCGTGGCCGGTCAAGGTGCAGACCACGGTCTCGCCTTTCTTGAAAAGACCCTTTTGGGCCGCCTTCAAGACCCCGGCGATCGAAGCGGCCGAGGCCGGCTCGCAAAAGTATCCGTCGAGCGAAGCGACGAGGCGAAAGGCCTCGAGGATTTCCTCGTCGCTGACCGAATCGACATAGCCTTGGGAATCATTCACCGCCTTGAGCGCCGGCTGCCAGCTCGCCGGATTGCCGATGCGGATGGCGCTGGCCACGGTCTCGGGATTGGTCACCCGATGGCCGAGGACGATCGGCGCCGCGCCGGCCGCCTGATAGCCGCACATCTTGGGAAGGCGCTTGGCCTTGCCGGCTTCGCGATAGCGCTGATAACCGGCCCAATAGGCCGTGATGTTGCCGGCGTTGCCGACCGGGATGAAATGATAATCGGGAGCGTCGCCCAGGGCTTCAACGATCTCATAGGCCGCGGTCTTCTGGCCTTCGATCCGGAAGGGATTGATGCTGTTGACCAAGGTCACCTTGGGATTGGCCGCGACTTCCTTCACGACTTCCAGCGCCTCGTCGAAATTTCCCTTCACTTGAAAAACCTTGGCGCCGTGGATCATCGCCTGGGAAAGCTTGCCGTAAGCGATCTTGCCCCGGGGAATCACCACGATGGCTTCCATCCCAGCCCGGCTCGCGTAGGCCGCGGCCGCGGCCGAGGTGTTGCCGGTCGAGGCGCAGATCACCGCCCGCGAACCGGCTTCATGGGCCTTGCTGACGGCGTAGGTCATGCCCCGATCCTTGAAGGAACCGGTGGGATTGAGGCCCTCGAGCTTGTAGTAAAGTTGGATATCGAGCTTGAATTTCTCGACCAAGCGGATCGAGGGCAAGAGCGGCGTATTGCCCTCGTTCAAGCTGATCACCGAAGCATCGGCGACTGGGAGATATTGGCGGTACTGACGAATAATTCCGGAATACATCTTAGCGGGCCTTCTCTTCCACTCGGATCAGGACGGTCTTGTCCTTCATCACTTCGAGCCGATCGATCTTGGCGATGGCGGTTTGAATATCTCTTTCCAAGGCCTCGTGAGTCAAGATCACGATCGGCACGGCTTTCCCTTCCTCGCGAACGTTTTGGTAGACCGAGGAGATGCTGATCCGATGCTTGCCGAGGATGGCGGTGATCTTGGCCAGGACCCCGGGACGGTCGAGCGCCTGGAAACGTAGGTAATACGGGCTTCGCAGGGCTGCAATCGGCTCGATCGCGGCGTCTTGGATCTTGTCGGTGTAGAGACCGAGCGGCGGCACGGTGTAAGCCACGCCTTGGACTAAGTTGCGTGCCACCTCGACGATGTCGCCGACCACCGCCGAGGCGGTGGGCCGGCTGCCGGCGCCGCGGCCGTAGAGCATGCCCTCGCCGACCGAATCGCCGTCGATGGCGATGGCGTTGTGGACGCCTCGGACCGCCGCCAGCATCGAGCCGGCCGGAACCATGGTCGGGTGGACCCGGGCCTGGATCTTGCCGCCCGAGAGCTTGGCGATGGCCAAAAGCTTGATCTCGAAACCAAAGCGTTTGGCGCATTCCAGATCGTAAGGACTCAGCCGTCGCAGGCCTTCGACGTAAATTTTATCGAGCGGAACGTGAACGCCATGGGCGATGGAGATCAGAATCGCCAGCTTGTGGGCCGCGTCCCAGCCGTCGATGTCGAAGCTCGGGTCGGCCTCGGCGTAGCCCAACTCCTGAGCTTTTTTCAGCGTCTCTTGAAAGCCGGCGCCTTTTTGTGACATTTCGCTCAGGATGAAGTTGCAAGTGCCGTTGACAATGCCGAAAAGCGAGAGGATGCGGTTGGCGACGTAGCCCTCGCGGAGAGCCCGGAGGATCGGGATGCCGCCGCCGACGGCGGCCTCGAAGCAAACGTCGACCTGGGCGGCCTTGGCGGCGCCGAAGATCTCGCGGCCGTACATCGCCAGCAAAGCCTTATTGGCGGTGACCAGGTGCTTGCCGGCCTTGATGGCGGCGAAGGCCAAGGTCTTGGCTTCCTTGGTACCGCCCATTACTTCGACCACCATCGCGATCTCGGGATCGCGGAGCAGCTCGCGGGCATCCTCGGTGAAAAGCTTGGCCGGCGCCGCGCCGCTCGAGATCAAGAAGATCGCGGTTCGCTCCAAGAATAAGAAGC
>JBIOXX010000194.1:0-5130 GCA_044869875.1 bacterium
CGCCGCGCCGCGCTTCTTATTCTTGGAGCGAACCGCGATCTTCTTGATCTCGAGCGGCGCGCCGACCCGGCGCGAGAGCAGCGTGCCGTGCTCCTCGAGTATTTCCCAAACTCCGCGGCCGACCGTGCCAAAACCAATCATGCCGATTTTGATGGGCTTGCGATTCATTGCTTTGCCAATGCTTTCTTGATTCCGGCAACCGCCTGTTTGATCCGCTTGACGTTCTCGACCAGCGCGAATCTAACGTAGCCTTCGCCGTACTCGCCGAAACCGATGCCCGGGGAAACCGCAACCTCGGCTTCCTTGAGCAGGAACTTACTGAACTCGAGGCTGCCCATCGAAGCGAAGGCCTCGGGGATCTTGGCCCAGACGAACATCGTCGCCCGCGGCTTGACGATCGGCCAACCGACTCGATTAAGCCCGTCGCAGAGGGCGTCGCGGCGCTCGCGGTAGATCTGGATGATCTCCTCGACGCACTTCGTCGGGCCGTTCAAGGCCACGGTGGCCGCGATTTGGATCGGCTGGAACATGCCGTAGTCCATATAGCTCTTGATCTTGGCCAGGGCCGCGATGATCTCCTTCTTGCCGACGCAGAAACCGACCCGCCACCCCGGCATGCTGTAGCTCTTCGACAGGGTGTAGAACTCGACGGCCACGTCCTTGGCGCCCTTAACTTGGAGGATGCTCGGCGGCCGTGGGCCTTCGAAGTAGAGATCGGCGTAGGCGAAATCATGAACCACCGTCATCTCGTTTTCCTTGGCGAAGGCGATGACCCGCTCGAAGAAAGGTAGGTCCACCGTCTGGCCGGTCGGATTCGACGGAAAGCTGAGGAGGAGCAGCTTGGGCTTGGGCCAGATGCTCTTGGTCGCCCGCTCCAAATTCTCGAAGAAATCGGTCTCGTCGTCGGTCCGCACGCTGCGGGCGTCGGCGCCGGCGATGACCGTCGAGTAGATGTGGATGGGGTAAGAAGGATTTTGCACGATCACCACGTCGCCGGGCGTGGTGCTGGCCAACATCAAATGGGACAGTCCCTCCTTGGCGCCGATGGTGGCGATGGCCTCGGTGTCGAAATTCAACTCGACGTTGTAATTGCGCTTGTACCAATCGCAGATCGCCATGCGGAGCTTGGGAATGCCCCGGGAAACCGAGTAGCGGTGGTTCTTCGGATTCTTGGCCGCTTCGACCAGCTTCTCGACGATGTGGGTGGGCGTCGGCAAATCGGGATTGCCCATGCCAAGATTGATGATGTCCTCGCCCCGCCGCCGGGCCTCGGTCATCAATTGGGTGACGACGCCGAGGGTATAAGGCGGCAGGCGGCGAATGCGCTCAAATTCCATCTATTTGGCTCTGCCTGGAGGCATAAAAATTGTCAAACGAGATCGGGGGTTTTAGCCCACCTGGGCGAGACTGAGCCGCCCTTTCCAGCGGTGCTCGAGGATCGGCCGCATCCAGCGGTGCTCTTCGGCTTTCAGCTCGGGATCGGCCGCCAATAATTCCCGCGCCGCCTCCCGGGCCGCCTCGAGCAAGCTCAAGTCGCTGATCAAGTTCCCGACCCGAAAATCGGGCAGGCCCGATTGGCGGGTTCCGAGGAAGTCGCCGGGGCCGCGGATCTTCAGATCCTCCTCGGCAATGCGAAAACCGTCGGAGGATTCTTTCATGACCCTCAGCCGCTCCTTGGCCAGGTCGGAACGGCGGTAGTCGACCGCTAGGATGCAGTAGGATTTCTTGGCCCCCCGCCCCACGCGACCGCGCAATTGGTGAAGCTGGGAGAGGCCGAAACGCTCGGCGTGCTCGATGACCATGAGGGTGGCGTTGGGCACGTCGATGCCGACCTCGATGACGGTGGTGGCGACCAGGATCTGAACCTCACCCTTGGCGAAACGCCGCATCACCTCTTCTTTTTGAGCGTTCTTCATCCGGCCATGGAGCATTTCCACTGAAAATTTACTGAATTTTTCCTTAAGTTTTTCATAGCCTTGTTTAGCATTCTTCAAGTCAAGCTTTTCACTTTCTTCGATCAGGGGAAAGACGAAATAGGCCTGCTGCCCTTCCTCGATCTTCTGCTCGACGAAGTCTTCGAGCTTGGGTCGGTCTTTCTCGAACATGATCCGGGAAAGGATGGGCTGGCGGCCGGGCGGCATCTCGGCCATCAGCGAGAGATCGAGGTCGCCGTAGAGGGTCATTGCCAAAGGGCGGGGAATCGGCGTCGCCGTCATCACCAGGACGTCGGGCTGGGTCGACTTCTTCATCAGCTGCATCCGCTGCCGGACGCCGAAGCGGTGCTGCTCGTCGATGATGATCAGGCTTAAGTTGTCGAAGGTCACCGGGTCCTCGAGCAAGGCATGGGTTCCAATCAGCACTTGGGCGCCACCCGAGGCCAGGCCGGCCAAGACCTCCTCGCGAGCCGCTCCCTTAGTCGAGGCGGTTAGCAAACGCACCGGGGCGACGCCTTCGAACCAGTGTGAGAAGTTTCGATAATGCTGTTCGGCCAGGATTTCGGTCGGGGCCATCACCGCCACCTGGTGGCGATTCTCGATGGCCAAAAGGGCCGCCACCATGCCGACCAGGGTCTTGCCACTGCCGACGTCGCCTTGAAGGAGGCGATTCATCGGCTTGGGCTGACACATATCGCGGGTGATTTCCTCGATGGCCCGGACTTGGCCGGCGGTCAGTTCGAAGGGAAGCTTTTTCAGAAACTCCTCCCGGCGCTTGAGCCGGGGAGCATGAGCGAAGCCTTCGGCCATCTTGGCCTTGCGCCGTCGGAAGGCCAAGCCGACCTGAAGGTAGAAGAATTCCTCGAAGATCAGGCGGCGATGGAAAGGCGAACGATGGGCGCTGAGCTCGACCGGCGAATCTTCGTCGGCCGGCTGGTGAATGCGGCGGAAAGACTCGACCAACGGCGCCAGGTCCCAGCGTTGCCGAAAAGCCTCGGGAAGCGTCTCCGCCAGCTTATGTGGCATCTCTTCCAGCAGACCCTCGATGGCCTTGCGGATCTGACGCTGATAGAGCCCTTCGGTGCTCGAATAGACCGGCACCAGGCCCAGATGGTCCTGGAAGTCATCCTCTTCGAAGAACTCCTTGAGCGGCGTCACCTCGGGATGAATCATCTGCTTTTCGCCGCGATAGAGCGTGACCTCGCCGAAGAAAAGAAAGCGCTCGCCCTTCTTGAAGCGCTGCTCGAAGAACTTCTTCGGATAATGAAACCACTTGGCGGTGAGATAGCCCTTGCCGTCGGTGACGATGATCTCGAAGACCTTGCGGCCCCGCCTTCCCATGCGAACCTCGCCCACCGCTTCGACCTGGCCGTAGACCACCCGCTGCTTTCCGGGTTCGGTCTTGGCAATCGAAGCCAAGGTCCGGCGGTCGAGGTAGCGGAAAGGCAGATGGTAGAGCAGGTCCTCGAAAGTCGATACGCCCAGCTTCTCGAAGAGCTTGCCGAGATAGGGCCCTACTCCCTTCAGGTATTGAACCGGAGACTTTAGCCAAGCAAGGCTTTGGTCGATGGATTGTAAATTAGATGACATATAAAAAAAGGCCCTCCGTTTTCACGGAGGGCCTTGGATTGAACCTCAACCCGAATATCAATCGGACATCAGCTATTCGACGTGGAATTCGACGCGACGGTTCTTCGCGCGACCTTCCGCGGTCTCGTTGCTGGCGACCGGGCGGCTCTCACCATAACCAACCGCATCCAAGATGCCGGCATTGATGCCCTTGTTGATCAGGTATTGCTTAACCGAGTTCGCACGGCGTTCGGAGAGCTTCTGGTTGTAAGCATCCGAACCGATCGAGTCGGTGTGACCTTCGATGCGGACATTCTTGATGCCCGGGTTGCTCTTGATGATCGAGACAACGTCATCGAGGATCGGGTAGCTTTGCGGGCGAATGTTGGCCTTGTCAAATTCGAAGTGGATGACCTGATCGATGGTGATCTGGCGAGCTTCGACTTGAGGGGCACGTTCGCAAGCAGGGCAAGGCTCCGGAGCCCAGTTGTAGTTCACGCCCAAGAAGGCGCGGAAATCAGGAGTACCAACGCCCAGGGTCAGCCCGGCGCCACCGCCGACGTTGACATTCCAGTGCTCGGCAACCTTGATCCGGAAACCGCCGAGGACTTCGGCCGGAGTCTGGACTTCGCTCTCGAACAGGTCGCGAAGGACCGGCTCGGTGTGACCTTCAACCAAGAAGCTCAAGCGCTCGATGATCTTGATCGAGAGACCCAAGCCGAGGAGGAGTTGGTCATCCATGCGGACGTTAGCCAAGGTAACGTCGTCGCGCATGAGGACGCCAACGTTTAAGGCCAGTTTCACACGCTCATGAATGTTGAAGTCGAGGACGATCTTGACACCGCCGGTGACCGCACCGTTGCCGGCGAAAACGGTCGAAGGACCGGTCGGCAGGGTAACGAACGGGACCAAGCCGACGCCGATGAGCCGGTCTTCGTTATTGCGGATGCGGAACTTCAGCTCAATACGGATGTCGCCAAGTTCGGTCAAGGTCTGGGAATTACCGGTGCCATCGCCGAAGGGCGCGGGCAGCGAGTTAACGTAATCCAGCCAGAAAAGGACGGGGATGTTCATGCCAACCGAGAACCAGTCCAGCAAGCCGTAGGTGGCGTAGAAGTTACCAATGATGGTGTTATCCACGACGCCGTCGAAACGCTCGCCCAATTGCGGGAAAGCGATTTCGAGAGGATTGTGGGCGAAATCGATATAGAAACCGGTATTCCAACCATGCTTCGCAACCGTTTGGCTCGAATAAATGGTAAAATAGTCGGTTTTATTGGAGATCGCCGGGTCAAAATTGACCGCGTCGAAGTTTGAATCGAGTGGGCCAGAGACTGCGTTAGCCTTGGGAGCAAACGTAGTCGCCATCATCAATCCGACGGCGGCACACATGGTTTTTAGACTTTTTCTCATACATCTATCCCCTTTCCAGGATGAAGTTCGACACTAACAAAACGTCGTTTAACAGCGTTTAAAATTTTCAAAAACTTTATTTTTATGATCGCGTTCCCCAGAACAGCGGAAACACGAACGACACTTCTAACCAAAAAGATGACGGGAATGTAAACGCGACCTTAGCCCCTGTCAAACAAAAAAACACAATAGTATTCCACAAAATCCCTCTTCT
>JBIOXX010000195.1:0-2021 GCA_044869875.1 bacterium
TCTTGGATCTCGCGCTGCTGGAAGCCGGCTTCGATGGCCTTCACTGCGCCGCCCATCTTGTCGATCTTTTCGATGTACTCCAAGGCCTTCTTCTCGATCTGGTCGGTGAGCGACTCGATCATATAGCTGCCGGCCAGCGGGTCGATGGTATCGGCGACGCCGGTCTCATAGGCGATGAGCTGTTGGGTGCGCAGGGCCAAGGTTGCCGAGGCTTCGGTCGGCAGGGCTAGGGCCTCGTCGCGGGAATTGGTGTGCAAGCTTTGAGTTCCGCCCAAGACCGCGGCCAGTGCCTGGTAGGCGACCCGTACCGCGTTGTTGTCGATCTGTTGGGCGGTCAGCGTCGATCCGCCGGTCTGAGTGTGGAAACGAAGCATGCAGTTGCGGTCGCTGGCCTTGAAGCGCTCTTTCATTAGCTTGGCCCAGAGCCGCCGGGCGGCCCGGAACTTGGCGACCTCTTCCAAAAAATTATTGTGGGCATTGAAAAAGAAGGAGAGCCGGGAGGCGAAGTCGTCGATGTCGAGCCCCTTGTCGACCGCGGCTTGGACGTAGGCCAGGCCGTTGGCCAGGGTGAAGGCGACTTCCTGGACCGCGGTAGAGCCGGCCTCGCGGATGTGGTAGCCGCTGATCGAGATGGTGTTCCACTTCGGAACCTGGCTTTTGCAGAAAGCGAAAACGTCGGTGATGATCCGCATCGAGTGCTCGGGCGGATAGATGTAGGTGCCGCGGGCGATGTATTCCTTGAGCAGGTCGTTTTGGATGGTGCCGATGATCTTGTCGAAGCCGACGCCTTGCTTCTCGGCCACCGCCATGTAGAGCGCCAAGAGGATCGATGCGGTGGAGTTGATCGTCATCGAGGTACTGACCTTGTCGAGCGGAATTCCCTTGAAGAGGATCTCCATGTCCTCGAGCGAATCGATGGCGACTCCGGCCTTGCCGACCTCGCCCAGGGCCCGGAGGCTGTCGCTGTCGTAGCCCATCTGGGTTGGCAGGTCGAAGGCCACCGACAAGCCGGTTCCGCCGTTGGCGATCAAATAGCGATAGCGCTCGTTCGATTCCTCGGCGGTGCCGAAGCCGGCGTACATCCGCATCGTCCAGTGGCGGCCGCGGTACATCGTGGGCTGGACGCCGCGGGTGAAGGGGAATTGGCCGGGGAAGCCGAGGTTCTCGATGTAGTTTTCCTCGGTCGCCTTGGCGAAATCGGGCAGAAAGACCCGTTCCATCTCGGTGCCCGAGGTGGTTTCGAATCTCGGCTTCGATTCCGGCGATTTCTCCAGGTTTTTCTTGAGGACTTTTTCTTCCCAGGTCTTTTTGGCGTCTTCGAATTTGGACATAGCTTTCAGGCGGCTCCGGCGAGGTGTTCAAAGTGAGCCAGCTCGCAGAAAAGGCGGTAGCGGGATTCGATTTCCTCCCGGCTCAAATCGCGCAGCCGATCCATGCTGAACTTCTCGACGATGAAGCTGGCCATGACACTGCCGTAGATGACGGCCTTGCGAAGATTGCGGAAGCTGCGGTCGCCGGTCTGGGCCAAGTAGCCCATTAGACCGCCGGCGAAGGCGTCGCCGGCGCCGGTCGGATCGAGAATTTCCTCCAGCGGCAGGGCCGGGGCGTTGAAAATTTCCTCGCCATGAAACACCAAGGCGCCGTACTCGCCGCGCTTGACGATCAGCGTTTTGGGCCCGAGCCCGCGGATGATCTTGCTGGCCTTGACCAAGTTGGGCGTGTTGGCCAGAAGCCGGGCCTCGCCCTCATTGATGACCAGCATGTCAACCTTCTTCAGGGTCTTGAGCAGCGATTCGCGATAGTCGTTGATCCAAAAATTCATCGTGTCCATCGCGATGAAGGGTTCGCCCTCCATCTGATCGATGACTTGGGCCTGCAAGGTCGGATCGATATTGCCGAGGAAGAGGAATTTATTGCGCCGGGCGCCGACGTTCAGTTGGGGAGCAAAGTCGAGCAGGACGTTCAGCTGGGTATCGAGGGTCTGGGCGTTGTTGAGATCGTGCTCGTAACGGCCTTTCCAG
>JBIOXX010000196.1:0-6138 GCA_044869875.1 bacterium
AGGTCGTCACCTTTTGATCGACGTTAGCGCTGACGGTGACCACCCGCTTGCGGTCATCGTGCTTGATCACCGTCAGGGCCGCCTCTTCCTTAAAAGAAGCGATCTGGAGGAGTGGGATCAGCCGGCCCTCGCGGTTCGGCACCAGGACGTTTTCCAAGGACTCCTTTCGCTTTCGAAGCTCCTCGGGAAAGCGCACCAGGACGTCGATCTCCTCGTCGCCCTCCTTGATGGTCGTAGCGATCCCACCCTCGAAGGAGGACCGGACCGCGGCGGCGACGTCCTGGTAGGTCAAGCCGGCTTGGCGCATGCGGACCTCGTCGATAATCGCCCGCAGCTCTTTCTTCCCGGGCTGGTAGTCGCTCTTGAGGTCCTTCACCCCCGGAATCGTCTTGAGAAAAACCAAATACTCTTCAGCGATCTTATTGAGGAGATCGAAATCGTCGCCACGTAGGTGGATCGAGATCGGCTTACCCACCGGCGGCCCGTTCTGGATCTCCTCGAAGCTGAGCTTGGTGAAACCCGGGACCTTCTCGACCTCCGGCCGCAGCGATTCGATGATCTCCGAAGCCAGGCGATCGCGCTGGGGCTCGGGAGTGAGGAAGATCCAAACCTGGCCGATATGGGAAGACCTTTCGGTGAAGGGATCGGTGGGGTCGTTTTGGGTGAGGCCGCCTTGGATGACGACGTGCTCCAGCTCCTCCTTAGGCAGCCTTTCGAGAATAATCTTTTCGATCTGGCTCATCCGTTCGGTGGTGACCTCGACCGGCGTTCCCAACTCGGCCTCGACCCGGATGAAGAACTGTTCGGTGCCCTCGCTGGGGAAGAGGACGAAAGGCACCTTCTTGGCCCCGAAGACGAAGGTCCCAACCATCAAAATCAAGAACAAGCCGGCCGCAATGTAGCGGTGGCGGACCAGGACCCGAAGCACCGCTTCGTAAACCTCCAGCAGGCCCTTCATGAAGCGGTTGCCCAGCGAATGCGAGGTGCGCTCGAAAAGGGCCTTGGCCTTCTCCTCCGACATCTTGTTCAGGTCGTAGATATGGGAAGGCAGGACCAACAAGGCCTGGAGCAGCGAAGCCGCGAGGGTGAGGATGACCACCTGGGGGATCTGCTTGACGAACTTGCCGAAGATCCCGGTCATCGCCAAGAGCGGCGCGAAACAGGTGACGGTGGTGAGGACGGTGGCGATGACCGACTTGGCGACTTGCTTGGTGCCATCGATCGCCGCCCGCCGCGGCGGAACCCCCTCTTCCATCAGTCGGTAGACGTTCTCGGCGATGACGATGTCCTCGTCGACCAGCATGCCTGCGACCATGATCAAGCCGAAGAGGCTCATCAGGTTGATCGTGATGCCGAAGAAGTGCATCAGGGCGAAGGCGGCCATGACCGCGGTCGGGATGCCAATGGCGGCGCTGATCGCGGTCCGCGGCGAGAGGAAGATGATCAGCGGGATGAAGAGCAGGATCAAGCCGATCACGGCGTTGTTGACCAGGACGTCGAGGCGCATCTCGACGTAGCGCGAGATGTCGTTGACGATGGTGACGCCGAGTGCCGGCGGAGCCGTGGCCTTGAAGTCGGCCAGGATCTTCTTCACGTCCTCGACCAAGTGGATGATGTCGGCCTTCTCCTTCTTGAGGATGAGGAGGTTGATCGCCTCGCGGCCATTGGTCCGGTTGGTGACGGTCAGCTTCTCGAGGGTCGGAACCACCCGGCCGATGTCCTTGACCCGGACGTGGTAGCCGGAGCTGTTGCTTCGAACCACGACGTTCTCGATCTCGGCCGGCTTGTAGAATTCGCCGCTGACCCGAAGCAGGAATTCCTGTTCGCCCTGGCGGATGTCACCGCCCGGAAAATTGATATTGGTGGCCCGGAGCGCCTCGATGACGTCGGCCAGCGAGAGATGGTAGCGGGCCATCTCGGTCGGATTGACCTCGACGGCAAATTCGGGCTCGCGATAGCCGCGGCGAATGATCTTGGCGACGTTGGGATCCTCGAGCAGGAGGGTTTCGAGCCGGCGCGAGAGCTGGCGCAGCTCTTCGGCCGGAAGGTCGCCGAAGAGCGCGACCTCGAGCATCGGGGTGTTCTTGGTCGAGATTTCCTCGACCACCGGCTTGTCCTTGAGATCGGCCGGCAAGTCCTCGGCCCGGTCCACCGCCCGCTGGACGTCATTGACGACCTTGTCCTTGTTTTTGGCGTCGGGCTCGATGACGACGTAGATGTAGGAGAAGCCCTCGGTCGAGGCGCTGACCAATTCTTTGACATCGTCGACTTCCTTGAGCTCCTTCTCGATCGGAATAGTGATCAGCTTCTCGATCTGGGAAGCCGTGGCGCCGGGATAGCGGGTGGCGATCTGGACGATGTCGAAGGAGAAATTGGGGAAGGCCTCGCGGCGGTTGGCGAAGACCGCCATGATGCCGGCGACGATGGTGAAGACCGTCAGCATGTTGACCAGCAGGCTATTGCGGACCGACCATTCGGCGAGCTTCATGGCTGGCCTCCGCTTCGCAAGGCCGGCGGCAAGAGGGCGCCGGTGGCCTTGCGCAATTCGACCCAGGCCAGGCGGTAGCGCAGCTCAGCCTCCAATCGCCGCCGCTCGGCGGAGATAGCGTCGTCGTTGAAGCGGACAATGGTGTCGCTGTCGGAGCGCCCGAGGTTGAACTTCTCCATCTCGGCCGCCACCTTGGCGTTCTGGAGCCGGGAGGCTTCGGTGTAATTGACCACTTCTTTTTGCTGCAGTCGGACCTGGCGGATCTGCTCGTCGATCTGGAGGGCGATGAGGTTCTCCATCTCCTTCATCAGGATCAGCACCCTCGCCTTCTCGAGCTTACTGCGCTGGAGCTCGCCCTTGGCAATGCGATTTTCAATGGCCATGCTGAAGCGGGCACCGATGATCCAATTCGGATTTTGAAAGGAAAAAGTCTCGCCGAGGACCTGGTTGTAAGCCGGATCGACCGAATTGGCTTCGAGAGCGGTATAGAGATCGAGGGCCGGCCACTTTTGGTCCTTAGCCAAAACAATTTGAACGTCGCGGGCCTCGGCCTCGCGCTTCAAGGCCAGGTACTCCGGCCGCGAAGCCAAGGCCTGGGTCATGAAGTCCTCGCGGGATAAAGTTTTTGCCGGCGAGCGCAGCGGGTCCTTGGCGGTCCAGGCTTCCTCACCGGCGGCGTCGAGCAGGTAGCGCAGCCGCTTTTCGGCGTTGACTTGGAGGTTGCGGGCCCGCTCGGTCTCGGCTTGGCGTTCGACGTACTGAGCTTGAGAGCCCAGGGTGTCGGTGTCCTCGGCCAAGCCCAAGGTCTTCTTGTCGGTGGTGTTGCGGACAAAATCCTGGGCCGACTTGGCGAAGCGCTTGGCGACTTGATAGTAGTTTCCGGCGGCAACCCAATTCCAATATTGGGTGACTGCTTCGGCAACCCGCTGTTCGGCGAAGCTCAGCGCCTGCTCAGCGACGACCTTCTCGTTGGCCTTGGCCAGGGCGATCTGGGCCTTGTCCGATTTGCCGAAACGGTTGCGAAGCAAGGAGCCCTGGACTTCGGCGCGGAGGATGGTTTCGAAGAAGGCCGGGTCGGTGGCGAATTCGGAGTTGGTGGAGTCGCGTTGATTGCTGAAAACCAAGGCGCCTTGAATGCCGACCGGAAACTGCTTCTCGGCTCGCACGTCGTAGTAGATGGTTCGATTGTCGTTGCCAAAGACGATGCTGGTCTGATCGGAACGATCGAGGTTGAAGTAGGCCTCGCCCTTGACCTTGGTGTCGAAGGCCCCCTTGACCTTGGTGACCTCGGTCCCGGCGATGGGAGCGTCGTAGCTGGCGGCTTGAATGCCGAGGTTGCGTTGGAGCACCCACTGAATGACCTCGGCTTCCCCCAGATGGGGCGGAGGCTCGGCGCGAGCCGAACTGGTCCCGGCGAAGGCCGCCAGGAGCGCGATTCCCCACCCAAGGAATTTGATCCCACTTCTCATCATCCTGATATACCCGCCCGGCCTCGGATTGCCTTGCTTCGAGCATCGGGACCCTAGTAAAAACGGTTGGGAAAAGGCTACCGAAAATGCGGCATCCCCAAGACGAAATTTTGCGGCGTTGGCTCAAGCTGAGACCCGGCCTATTCTCCTTCCGCGAGGAGGGCGAAGACCTGCTGATCCTCGAGCTTTTTTCGGGCAAGACCCGGCGGCTCAAGCCTGGTGAAATCGAGGCCATCGAGGAACGGCCCAACAGCGTGAACCCGGCCGAAAGCTATTGCATCGTTTTGTTGAGCTCGGGCCATCAATTGGTGCTTTCGGCCCAGGGTTTCGCCTTTCCGCCCGATTTCAGCAATACCGGCCCCCTCTCCCTACCCAACCAAGTCTATTGCATCCAGGACTACCACCAGCTGATGAACCAGCTCCGCCACGTCGCGGCCGAAGCCGACCGGGGCCGCGACGCCCTGGATATTATTATGGTGCTGATCGCCCTCCTCGACGGAGCCCGGGCGGTGGGCCTGGAGGTCGACGCCGAAACCCAGGCGGTGGACGAAATCCTCGGCACTCTCGAAAAAGGCGGCACCTTGCCGCCACCCCACTGATCAGCAGACCGGACAGGCCCCGAGGATGCATTTAAATTCGACTCCATATTTTCCCTCCCCTTCGGTCTTATTTAAGCCTATAGAAAATCAAAACCCTTAATTAACCCGCTTCGTCCCTTTGAATGGCGGAGACGGGTCCACCCAATCCATGAAGCGACCCACCGCGGAGTCTCCCCGCGACGAAGAATTGATCGCCTCCTACTTGAAGGGCCAAACCGAGGCCTTCAACGAGCTTTTCGCTCGTTACAAGGGTGCGATTTTCTTCGTGGTTAAGAATTATTTCCCCCAACGGGAACGGGCCGAGGAAGTCTTCCAAGAGGTCTTCATGAAACTCTTGGAGAGATTGAATCTCTTCGACGGCTCGGGGTCCTTTCGCGGCTGGTTCTTCACGATGTGCCGCAACCACTGCATCGATCGGATCCGCCAGCAGGCCCGCCGGCCAGAACAGCCCGAGGCCAATTGGCGGGCCGAGGACGACGAGCAGGCGACGCCGGTGGGAAGGGCTGCGGCCGAGGCGATGGCGGCCGACGAGCGGGCCTATGACCGTGAGCTGGCCGGCCACTTGGAGGCGGCGATCCAGAAATTGCCCGAGGAGCAGCGCGAGACCTTTTTGCTCAAGGAAAGGGGCGGCCTTACTTTCGAAGAGATCGCCCAGGCGATGAATGTCTCGATCAATACGGTGAAGAGCCGGATGCGCTACGCCTTGGAAACCTTACGCCGCAACTTGCGGCATAAGACTTTCGTGAAGGAGGCCCTCAAGTGAGGCCCGAATGCCAGCAATGCCAGGAGTGGATGGAGGAGGCCTTCGGCGACGAGCTCAAGCCTGAGCACAAGTCGGCGCTGGATTCTCATCTGGCCGGCTGCGCCGAATGTCAGGCCAGCTGGGAGGAATTCCGCCTGCTTCGCCGCGGCCTCGACGCCTTGGCCGCCGCCGAGGAAGACGGTCCCTCGCCCTTCGTCGAAGCCAAGATCCTTCGCGCCGCCGCGGCCCGCCATGCCGAGCGGCCTGCCGGATTTTGGCGCTGGCTGCTCCGTCCGGCCACCGTCGGCTTCGCCACCCTGGCCCTGATCGCCGGCCTCGGTTACTTGGGCCGCGAGGAGCTGCTTCGTCACCGCCGCCCCGACGATCTAACCGCGCCGGTGCCGCCGCCGGCTCCGGTTTCCATTCCAGCGCCGCAAGCGGTTCCGGCTAAGCCCCTGCCCCCGGCTCCGCCGACGGTAAAAAAACCGGAAGCCGATCTAAAAGCCAAGGTCCCAGCCGAAAAACCGGCTGCTCCGATCGAACGCGAGAAGGCACAGCAGCAAGGTCCCCAATTCGCTCCGACAATGCTTTCACCGCCGGCTCCGACCGAGGAAAAGGCCGGCGGCGCACCTTACAAAGATGGAAACGAAGGCCGCGCTGGGGCGGCCAGCATTCCCGAGGCCGAACTCGCCGCCCCCGAAACTACGCGCCAAGAAGAGCGAAAGAAATCGGCCGAGCCCAAGGCAAGCGAAGCGGTGCCGGCTAAATCCCTGCAAAGAGCGGCGCCCGCGCCTCAACCCAGCGCTCCCGGCGCTCCCGCCGGCCCGGCCGCCGATAAAG
>JBIOXX010000197.1:0-3853 GCA_044869875.1 bacterium
TTCTTCCACCTTGAAACAACAGCTCGCAGAGCTCGGCGCCCATTCCGATCGGCAATTCCACGTCGCCGCTCAATAATTTCTCCAAAGGCTCCCATTGTTTGATCCTGGCATAACGGCGCAGGCCATGGAGGTTTAAAGCCTCCATGGAATAATGCTGCGGTGGCAAAAGAGAAAATCGAGTCATTAAGCCATGGAGCGAAAGAAGCTCATCGATAAAATTTTCTTCTTTTGTCGGTGGAACTCGGATCGTTGAATTTTCGAAAAGCCGTCGAATCACGGCGGCATCGTCTTTTTCGGCGCCAATTTTTTCCATCGCCGCCGCAGCCGCCATCCTCGACTCCATTGAAACCTCAAAGGCCTGTCCTCCAACCCAAGCCCTCAATGTGGGTAAGGCTCGGGGATCCCCCAGCTCGCCAACCGCCTCGAGGAGCCAAGTTTGGGCCTCCTGGCTTAATTTGGGAGCCCTCAAGGCCGACAGCAGCAGATTCAGCCCACCTCGCAGCTTGCCTTCCCGAATCAAGAATAGCTTGGGCCCAAGATGATCTCCGTAGACTTCGTCCAGCACCTTTTCAACCCTTCCGGTATCGGCCTCGCGCAAATTGAGCGCCAGCAGCAATTCCAAGGAGAGGCCGAGCTTGTCGGCGGCAATTTGTCCTGCCGTATAAGCCTGAAGGTCGAATGCTTGTTGGGAGTGAGACAGAGGCAAGGCATTCAATTCGACATTCAAGTCGAATTGAATGCCTGGGTTTTGAGATCTGGCAAAAAACTCAGCCCCCTTGGTTTTGAAATATCCCATCCACTGCATTCCATTTTTCAAAAGCAGGATCGACGACAGGAACCAGGGATTTTGCAGGAAGGCGGCAATGGCGATTCCCGCCGCACCGAGGACAGTCTGATAGATGCCGAGCTCTTTCCTTCCGCGATCAAGCTTAACCATGGCAAAACCGGCGATAAAATCTGCTTCAACCAGTCGTATATACCAAGGCAATCGCTCGGCTTGGAATCCTTGGAGTCGGGCCAAGGCATGCGCTTCGTCGCGGCTCTTGGGCGCCGGCAAAGCCTTGGGCGGAGCCTTGCGGCGAAAGAATCGGCTGAAGCCCATCAGCGGCAGGCCGGCCCCGCCGAAAGTCTCGAATAATGCGAAGCCCTTGTTTGACCGGTCCGGTGAATCCGTTACTTCCAGGAAGCGGCGTTGATGCGCCTCGAGGTCGCGCAAGGTCGGCGGTAATTCTTCGCCGGCGGAAATCGTCCGCGGAATCGCGTCGGTCAAACCACGAGTTGTGGTTTCAGCCTTGGCCTCTGGTCCTGCTATGCGCTCGACGCTTTCGGCCTGGGAACGACTCACCTTGATTCCGCCCATAATTTTCTACATCTGAGCAATATGTGGGCCATCCCAAATTTGGCAAATAAGTGCTTATAAATATTATGCTAATTTTCGAATTACCGAGTGTATGAAGTGTAAGTTTTCCTCGAGATCGCCGGCACGGCAACCCCAAACCCGATTCAAAACTATCCGGCGTCGATCGAAGCCGAAGCCATAAAGCCAATAAATGTAGCTGATCCGCGGTTCTTGGGAACTGGCATGCCGCTTGTAATGGCGGTGAGGAGGAGGCGCTTCCGCCATGCTCGGCCTTGTGTTTCGAAATGCCAAATTATTCGCCCTCGATCCGGCCCCTGGGGAGGATCGCGGAACTTTGGCCGCGATCGTGAAACCTCTCGAAGCCGCCAAGCCGCCGACCCCATCCCCCACTGCTCTCCCCTCGATCTCCCTGGTTCGTCATTGGCTACAGTCCGCCGGCATCGCCTTCCACCTTCAAGCCGCTGCCCTTGCCGAAAAGAACGGCGATCTCTTGCTCGCCAAGCAAATCTATTTGGACAACCGCGACCCGCGGAAAACTCCGGCCCACGAACAAGGCCTCTATGTGAAGCCGGCTTATGAAGCCGCCTACATCGCTCTGAACCGCGATCCCCGCCGCTGGATCGAAGCCGCGCGGCTCAAAATGAAAGCCGGCGAATTCCTCGCCGCCGAAGCCTTGCTAGGCGAGGCCGAGCGAAACAATATTTTCACCGTGTTCCGCCGCAAGGAATTGCCTCGGCCCGACTACAACCGCTTGATCATCTTGCCGTTCAAGCAGCTCGGCTCCTTGAAAAATGAGAAGGCTTCGGACGGAAGCTGGAATCTGGATCCCACCAAGCCCTGCCCCGACAATGACCCCGAGATTCAAAAAGAGATCGAGGGCCTCCATGCCGAAATCCGAAACAGCGAAGGAGAAATCGAAACTCGTTTGAACCGGGAGCTCGCGGCCCTCGAAGCCGAAACCACCGCGGCCGGCAAGGGGGCTTTGAAACAAGCGATGATTCGATTGAGCCAAGCCGAGGAAATGAAGAAAAGCCTGGATCGCCTCAAGGAGCTGGAATCTCCGCAGCAAGGCATTCGCTATCTCGAGGCCGGCCCTTTGATCCGCCAAGCCCGACTTCATCTGGCCGGCGGGTTCTTTCAGAATAATGAGCGACTGTGGAAAGAAGGCCTGAGCGAAATCCAAGCCCTTGAGCGTTACGCCGCCATCGAAGCGGTGAAAAAGGAAGCCTTCTTTTCCTTCGCCTCTCTTTATCCCGAAGGTACGCCGCTGGTTTTTCTCGCCGATCTCAGCGACCCCAAGGTGGCGGCATTGAAGAAAACCACGGCCTACGACATGCGCCCCGACGCCAAGACGGTCGAAGGATCTCAAATCTTCAAAACTTTGGCTCGTTTGAAAAAAGAAGATCCGGCGCTGGCCGCTCCGATCGAAAAAATCTTGGCCGATTGCCGGGCGACCCGCAGCGCCAGCGAGGAACGGGAGAGCTTTGCCGAGACCGGCTTCACTTACCTCCTCGGCGAAAAAATCGGAGGTTTCCGCGAAGCCCCGGAGCTGGGAAGAGATGCCGAGGCCTTGGTCGGCCGCGCCCAAGAGCTGGAAGGCCTCTACCAATCCGAGGTCATGGTTCGTTTTTTCATGGCCGTCCAGCAAGATGAGGAAAAGGCCAACCTCAAAAACGACGGCTACCGATACCGCCAAGATGCCGATGTCGCCGTCGCTCACCTCAAGGATTTCCGGAACGCCGAGTTCCGCCCCGAGGAATGGCGGCGATTCTACGACGCCCGGGCCTTCAATTACGGAAAATTCCTGGAGGAAGAAGTCTTAGGGGCCCGGAAGAAGGATGTTGAGGAGCTTCAGAAAGGCTTGCAGGACAGCGGCTGGTCCCAGCAGAAGATTCAATCGCTCTGGGAAATCGGCTCCCAATCGGTGGGGCATTGGGCCGAGCAGATCAACAACTATCGATTAGGCATCGCCACGCCGCCAAGTCACTACGTCGGCAAGGCTGAAAAGGCCGCGCAAGCTAAGCTTGACGCTTTTCGGGCCGAGGTGGCCGCCCTTGAAAAGGAAATGGATGGCGTCGATTGGGCCGCCCTCCAAATCGAATTTCAAAATGCCGGACCGATGAAGCAGGAAGCCTTCCTCGCGGCTTGGCCCCAACTCATCGCCCTCTCGCGCCAAGCCCAAGCTTGGCACGAGGCCTACGTTCAAGACTTGCTCCGTTGGCAGATCGGTGAAATGCAAAAGATCTCCTCCGAAGCCAAGGGCCGAACCCAGGCTCTTCTGAACCAGTTGAATATCCCTGACGATCCCTGGGCTAGCGGAGCCGCTTCTTTCGAAGGCCCCATCCAACTTTACGACGAAATCCAGAACGCCGTCGACCGCGAGGCTTTGCGGGCCGAGATCGCCCGTTCGGCTGACATTTACCGTGAGATGGAGAGCGAGGTCGACCTCCACGACGGCATTTGGAACGGCGTCGGAAATTTTTTCGTCGACGT
>JBIOXX010000198.1:0-2760 GCA_044869875.1 bacterium
TGTAGCTCAGGTATTCCACCAGATAGCTCAAGGCCACGATGACTGCGGCTAAGATGAGACCGCCGGTGATCGAATTGTCGCCGCCGTTCATGGAGTTTTGGACCGCATTGCTGATGAGAAGGATGGCGACGAACTCGCCGGCTCCCATTTGCCCGATCTGACGTTTGCCGGCGATGCGAAGCAAGAGCAAGATCGTCAGGTAAACGAAAGCCCCTCGAAAGACGAAATGCCAATAGGGAATCGAAACGCTCCAAAAGCTTTCCACGACGACCTCCCGTCTAAGAGTAGACCGGCATCAGGAATCCGGCGCCACCATCGGCATACAAGGTCTCGCCATTCAGCCAATCGGCGGCCGGCGAGCAAAGGAAGGAAATAATCTCGGCAACGTCCTCGGTCGGCATCAGCTTGCCCATCGGATTGAGCTTGGAGAGCGCGGCCTTGTGCTCCTCATAGGCCTCGCCGAAATAGATCTTCAGCGAATCGGTGTCGACCAAGCCCGGATTGATGCCGTGGACGAAAATTTTTTCGGAAGCGTTCTCGATGGCGTAGTAGCGAGTCAAGGTTTCCAACGCCGACTTGGCCGCGGCCAGCAAGCCGTGGTTGGCGCAGTATTTCTTGGTATCGATGCCCGAGACCGTCACCACCTTGCTGCCCGGCGGCATCAGCGGCTTCAGGGCATTCATCGTCAGGATGAAGGTCGTCACCGTAATGTTCAGCGTCTTGGCGATGTGATGCTCGCGAATGTCGGCCAGCGGCTTGAACGCGGTGGCCGCGGCATTGGCGACGAAGATGTCGATCTGGCGATGCTCGGCCTGGATTTCGCTCAAGAGCCGGTGGACCTGCTCCAAATCGGAAAGATCGGCGGCGTACTTCCAGGCTTTAACGCCGAGCTTCTGCAACTCGGCTTCCAAAGCCGAGGCCTCTTCGAAGTTCTTGCGATAATGAATGAGGATGTTGGCGCCCTGGGAAGCCAATTTCAGCGCCACCGAGCGACCAATGCCCCGCGAAGCGCCGGTGATCAGAGCGGCCTTGCCTTTCAAATCTGCCATGGTCGATTCCCTTTCGGGAAGGACCCTAGCGGCCTTCGTCTAGCTTGGCAAACGGATTCAAAGTGATTAGCGCCGGCTGCGGCCGCCACCGCCGCCGAAACCGCCGCCACCAAAACCGCCACCACCGCCGCCACCCCGGAAGCCACCACCGCCGCCACCGAAGCCGCCGGAGGAGCGGGAGAAGCCACTCGAGGAGCTGCCCATGGAAGAGCCGCCACTGCTGCGAGCGCCGCTGGAGTAACCGCCCGAATCCATCGTCGGACGGCTGCGAGTGCCGCCGCTGTTGTAGGACGGCGAAGTTCCGGCGTTGCTGGCCGAAGGCGAGACGTTTTTGCTGCCTTGGTTGTAGACCGGACGGCTGCGCGGCTGGTTCGTATCGGGCGTGACGTCGCGACCTCGGCTTTGGCTGCTCACGCCGCCGGACGATGTCGGCCGCTCTCGAGTCGTCGAGAAGACCTTGCCCTGATCGCGGCTTCGCATCGTGGACCTATTTTCGGTGGAGCTGGCGCCGACCGCGCTGGGATTATTGTTGCGGCTCCGCGACCGGACCTGTTGCGGATCTTTCCAGGGCTGACCGCCGAAGGAGGAAGCGCTGCCGCTCTGTCTTTGCCGCATCACCTCGCTCTGGCCGAATTGCCGCCAACGGTTGGCGCTGTTGCCGTCGTTGCGCCACATGTCGTTGCTGATTTGATTGCGGTAACGGTAGTTCCAGTTATTCACCGCCCGATTGAAACCGCTGTAGTAATAAGGACGGCCGCGCCACCGATTGTAAAAACCGCCGTAGCAGCCGGCTAAATTGGGATAGTAATAGAAGTTGCCGGGATACCCGTAGAACCAGTTGGTGTAATAAAAGGACGGCAAACCCCAAGCATAAAACGAGGATCCCCAGCCCCAAAAGCCGGTGTACCACCACAGCGGGTAGGGTCGCCAAAACGGCGAAGCGTACCAATAGGGGTAGCCAAACCAATAAGGATAAGGATTGACGTTGATGCTGACGACGGTTTGCGAATTGGAGGGCGGCGCGTAGTTGTAGTCATCGTCATCATAGCCGTATTCGCCGGCGAAAGACCGGGCCGCATTTTGGGCCTCTTCGCGGGCCTTCGGATCATTTTGCAAGGTCTGGCGGTAGTCGTCCAAAGCCTCTTCTTTTTGGTGAGCCACTGTCTGGCTGAGTTGGTCAAACCGAGCACGGGTTCCGTTGGGATCGGAGCGATAAGCATCGCCCAAGGCTGCGGTGAAATTGCGGTTGTCGCTGAGCTCCTTGAGCAATTCGGGCTCATTCATCAGCGTTCGATAGGCCGATTGAGTCGCCGAAGGCAGGCCGTTCATCGATTTGGCGAAATCCTGATCGGTGCTGCCATAGAGGTCGCGGACGCTGCGCAGCAGATCGTAGTTCTTTCGCCCCAGATCCTGGGCCGCATCCTGGACTTTCTTGGAATAGGACTTCGTCAGGTCATTGATCTGGCCCTTCGACTTTTGACCGCCGTCGACCAAGTCGCCGACCAAGTTGGGATAGCGGACCAGCTCATAAACTTGTTCCTGGGTCTTCCTCGGATAGGAGGAGATCAATCTTTGAAACTGATCCTGGCTTTGGCTCTGCCGCTTGTCCAAGTCCCAGAGGGCGCCAGGATAGCTCGCCGCTTCCATCGCCGCCTGACGGACATTTTCGGGGTATCCGGCCAATAGATCGGCAGCCTCGGAATTATTTTGG
>JBIOXX010000199.1:0-3568 GCA_044869875.1 bacterium
CTCCCCGGTGCCTCGAACCGTATTGATCGAGTTGGTCTCCACATGCTCCACCGAAACCGGAAATAGCTGGGGGGGCCGCAAGGGAAAATGATCTTGCAGGGACGCCTCTTGGTTCGGCTGGTTGGAGGAGAATTCCAAACGGACCGGAACTCCCGAACGATCCTGGACTTCCTGCAGTTCCACCAGGAGTTTTTTCCCACCGAGATCCAAGTGGAAGCGGCCCTTAAAGTCGGCCGCCTTCTCGACTCTTAGCGTCTTTTCTTGGCCCTCCGGCGAAATCCACTTAGCGGCCGCTCCCTCGACGATTTCCATGCCACCTTGAGCTCCAACTTTCAGCGTCCAAGCCAAGCGATGGAGGTTAGGGAGGATCAGACGAACCTCGAGCTCCCGGCTACCGTCAGCGGCTATTTGAGGAATGGTGAAAAGGCGAGACGAAGCGGTGAAGCTCGGAGCCGATGGCTCCCGGCTCGAAATCGGAGGAGGTGACCGCGCTGGCTCCGCTGCCGAAGCCGGCTCAAGCTCCGGTTTCGGCAGCGTCGGATCCTCGGCTTGGATTCGAGGCAATGTTTCGAGCCCTCCGGTCCAACGAAGCGGATCGAGCTCTTCGAAACTCTCCCAAGCAATCTCGCCGCGAGCCGCGAGCTCGAAAGCTTTCAGGTAGCGCATCACCTTGGGCGGAGTCAGCCCCGGCTCCTGCTCGGCCGATTCCTTCACCTTTTCCACGACGTCGATCAGCCGGTCCTGAGTGGCTTCGGCTCCGGCCAAGCTTTCGTGAAGAGCCCGGAATCGAGCGGCGGTCTCCTTCCAAGCCGCTTGTCGCTCAGCAAAGAAATCGAAAGTCTTGAGCACCGCCGCGTGGCTGCCTAGCTTTTCAGTGGCCGCCGGAACCGCCGGAGCCTCGAAGACTGGAGCCTGCTTGGGCGGCCGCTTGAGCTCGCCGAATTGTTGAAGGTCGAGGATATTACGCGAGCAGTCATACTCGCTCAAAATCAATCCCATGTAGTCCGTTAGCTGCTGGAGAGCCAAATCCATGATTCGGGGAGAGCTTTGGCCGGGTCCGAAAGTATTCAATATCGACTGGAGCTTCACCGATAGTCCGTGCTTATCGGCCGAGGCCCAGGACCGGCCGGCCCGAATGGACAGCTTCAAGGCTTCGGCCTTGTCGGCGATCTCCTTCCATTCGCTGAGGGACCGCATCTCGGCGATCCTTTCCGCGATCTTGCGGGGATGGAGAATCGGCGTTGATCGGATGAAGCTCGGAGCCGACCGCGGTTCCGGCTCGACCTTGAACTTTTTCCAAATTCGGCTGCGAATCTCCTCGAATCTCTCCCCGCTCTCTTGGGCCAGGCGCTTCTCGAATGCATCGAGAACGGTCAGGGGAAATTCTGGATGGGCCTTCTCCCCGAGTCCCTCCGAGAAGCTTTGGATGAGACTCGCCGCCATCGCGAAATCATTCGAGGCCGGATGAGTCGGGAAATACTCGGGGCGTCTTTTTAGTTGGGCGATAAAGGCGCCGGCCCGGCCCTCGAAAGCAGCGGATTCCCGACTCTGGGGCCATTTAAATTCCAGTTTTTCGCCAAGATGAACTTCGAGGGCAAGCAAGCGGCGCTCGGCCAGGTTCCATTCGGTTTTAACTCGCTTATCCAAGCCAAGGATTTGGCGGCGCAGCGCCGGCCCGGCGCGAAGACGATCCACAAGCTCGCCTTGCAAGGGCTTCCCCTCCTCCTCACCGCTGAGCAGAAGATCCAAGAAGTCTTCCTTCAAGGCTTCCAAAGCTCGGGCCGATCCTTCCTTCGCTCGCATTTCAAAAGAGGTCCCCGAATAGTCGAAGAAGTGCTGGAAACCCGGCTCCGCGCTCTTGGAGTCAAAGGCTTGACTTCTACCTTGAGAAGATCGGCCTCCGCCCGGCGGGTCGCCGGATTCGGCGCTCATCATCATGACATTTGGCCCCGCCGACGCAAACTTCGGCGCCGGCAGCCATCGGGATAAAAAGGCCGGATTGTTTCCGGCGCTTTCGATTCGAAACGCCAACTCTCGCGATCTTGCGGCATGGCCTTCGCCGAGGGTCCTGCGGCCGAGACTGGCACCGATGCCCAGGCTGACCATCGAGGATAAAATATCGGTGAATGTGGTGGCGCCGTCGAGCGGGGAACGCAAACCCAATTTTTCTTCCAAACGATGAGCCGCCCAAAGGCCGCCGAACATCGTCGCCTGACCGGCAGCGAAACGCAGGGCCGGCGCGGGGTGGTGGGCCAAAGCCGATTTAAGCCAAGATTGGGAGAGACCACCGCTCACCTTGAGTACGCCGAGGGTGACGGCGGCGCTGGCCAGCTCATGGCCCAAGGACGGGGCTTGGCCGGCCTTCGATCCCAAACCATGCAAAAATCGCGAAGACAGCGCGAAGGCCGGCACTTCGACAAAATATCCCAAAGAGGCGGCGCTGAGCCGGCCCGGTGCGCCCCGCATCCACCAAAGCGGTCGAGCCGCCGCGGCGAAACGCCCCAAAGCCGCTCCCTTGGCCAGGTTGTAGACCGCGCTGCCGGCCATCATCGGCAAGATCATCTTGTAGTCGAAAGCGTCGTGGGTGAAGCGGCGCAGATGGAATTCGACCCGGGCGCCGACCGCGCCACGGCCCTCGACCGCATCGAGCCGGGCTTGGGCCTTGGCTTGAAGCTCGGTCGGCGCCTGATCGGCGGCAAGGTTGTAAATCGAGATTGCGGCCTCGAGCTTGTCTCGGTTTTCAAGCTTGGAGCCGAGGTGCAGCAAGTCGGACCAAAAGAGCTCGACGTCGCGCTCGCCGGCCAGTGAAGCCAGTTCGCGACGCTCGGTCGGCGCGAGCGCCGGCAATTCTTTAAGTAGACGATCGACGGTCTCCGCGGCCGGCGAGACGGACTTGGACAAAGCTCCGCCGCCATTGCCGGAAAGACCGATACCCCGGTCGGACGACATAGAAACAAAACCCTAATTTTCACGGGGAATAGGACGAAAAAAAGAACGGCCCAGACACAACCGTGCCCGAGCCGAGGGGTTTATCGGGAAGCCACCTACGGAGTTGTTAAAAAACAAATTTATTAAGGATGTCAGCCTGGCTTCTTAGGTTTGCGTGGCCGGCGTTTAGCCGTTTTCTTCTGAGTCTTCGTTAATTTTTCGAGGTCGAGAAGGTCTTGGGGGCGCGCAACGGTTCGTTTATTTTTTATCAGTTCCTTGATTCCGAGGACGTTGATTCGCTCCTTCCCGTAATAAGTCATTTTCCGATTTGCCCAAGCGGTTTCAAATCTCACCCCTTCGATTTTCATGATGATGTCGATACGATTTGGAATGATGCCGATTTGAAAAATCATTTCCTCGTTGGCAAAGTCGCTCGGAGAAACCTTGGTTAGCGGCGCTCCGAAGTCCGCCAATGCTTGGTAGACGCAACGGGCATTCTCCATGTCGGCAGCTACCCAGATGTCGGCGTCCTTGGTATATCGCGGTTCGGTGTAGAAAATTACCGCATACGCGCCGACCACGAGATACTTAACCTTGGCGCGGTTTAAGCACTGCAATAGATCTTCGAAGTCGGGGTTGA
>JBIOXX010000200.1:0-3101 GCA_044869875.1 bacterium
GGACAGCTTCCCGCGTAAAAATCCCGGCCAAGAGATCGAGGTCACGACCCGCATCGGCATCCGCAAGGCCGAACACCAGCCTTACCGTTTCTCCTTCAAAGACAATCCCTTCGTCTCAAGGTGAGAGCTAGCCGACCTTCTCGTAATCATGAAACGGCTTGATTTGATGATTGAGATGCTCGCCGAAGGAAGCGGCGGTGCGCAAATCGGCATACTCCTCGGCGCTGACCTCGAAATAGCGATAAATGTCGCCATCCGGGAATTCGACTTCCAGGACCTCGCGTTCCGGATCGTAGCCGACCGAATGAGCGCTGCTCGAATCGATCGGCTCCCGCTTCATTCGTTGAGTTCCCAGGGCACAGCGGTGCGGGTCCACATGTCGTAGTATTGGTAGAGGGCGTTGCTGGTGGCGGCGGTGGCCCGCTGATAGAGGTTGCTCATGTAGGTGCCATCGGACTTCTTGCCCAAAATAATTTGCTGATGGGCGATGACGATGGAGTTCTTGAGCGAGCGCAATTCCTTTTGATCGACCCCGGGATCGTTCTCGATCGCCGTGATATTATCGATGGCCCGGCCCAGCGAATCGCCGGCGGCGGCGTAATTTTTGCTCTGGATCTGCTGGTTGGCGTTGTAGAGCGCTACCTTGGTCGCGGTGAGCTTGAGCACCGGGCTTTGGGACAAAGTCTTGGTCAGGCGATAAGCCTGAGCCAGTTGATCGAGGGCTTCCTTCTTGCGCCGGGCGTCGATCGAGTAATTGGCCTCATCCAAGGCCTGGCCGATGCGCTGAAAACCGAGTTCGCGCTCCTCGTCGCCGGGAATCTTTTTCAAGGCGCCCATCACGTCGCCATAAGTTTTACGAACCGGATCCAGGGCCGCCTTCGAGCCGGCGAAATCGTTTTTCTTGAGGGCGGCGACGGCATCTTGAATGCCCTGCATGAACTCGGGCAAGCCGCGTTGAACCTGGGCTTCGGTCTCGATCGCCGTCGGGGGCGTTCCGACCTCGAGGGCGCTTTTGTCTTTATTGGGTTGGGCCTGAGCTTGGCTTAGGAAAATTGAAGCAAAGAGAGACAAAATCAGCGGAAGAATTTTGTGCATGGGAGGAATTTACAAAAAGCCTCCCGATTAGTCCAATCCCATCTTAGCGCCCAATTCTAGGGCCAGGGGTGAATTCATCTTCTTGAGGGCCTGGAACTGCTTCTTGGCCTTGTCGTATTCGAAATGCTGCGGCTCCATGTAGAGAGTGCCGAGGCGAAGCCGAAGCTCGGCGTTCTCCGGCTCATCTTCGACCGCCGCCGCCATCTCGGCGACCTCCCAAGCATTCTGTTTCTGCTTGCGAAAGACCTTGGAGAGGCCGACGTGGGCCGCCGCCAGCTTGGGCTGAAAGGCCAGGGCCTGGCGGAAGGAAGCGATGGCCAGCTCGTAGAGCGCCCTTTCGTAGTAAACCTCGCCTAATTTCAGATGAACCTGGGGATCCTTGGGGCTGGCCTTGAGCTGATCGTAGAGGTCGGCGATCCGGGTGTCGGTCGGCGTCTGCTGCTCCATTTGAACCGCTTGCTTGACGATGGCGGTCTCGCTGGCCTGGGCCCAGAGCGAGAGCGGAAACAAAAGCAAAGCCGAAAGGAACAGGAAATGGCGCATAAGACCTCTACGTCTCGGCGCGGCGAAGCGTTTCAATTCTTCGCTTTCTCGCCGAGCAGGACCATATCGTCGCGGTGGACGACCTCGTCGAAATACTTGTAGCCGAGGATTTTCTCGATCTCCGAGGATTTTTGGCCGCGGATCAGTTCCAGCTCCTTGGCGCTGTAGCCGGCCAAGCCCCGGGCAAAAGCTTCTTCGCCTTCGACCTTGACGTCGATCGGATCGCCCTGGCTGAAATCGCCTTCGATGGCCTTGAGCCCCGAGGGCAAAAGCGACTTGCCTTGCTTGATCAGGGCCTCCTTGGCTCCGGCGTCGACGATCAAGGCTCCGAGCGGGCGCAGGCTGTAAGCCAGCCAATGCTTCTTGGCCTTGAGCCGGTCGTTGCCGCCCCGAGGCAAAATCACCGTGCCCAAGTCCTCGCCTTCGATCAGCCGGGCCACCATCCGGGCCTCGCGGCCGTTGGCGATGATGGTGATGACGCCGTAATCGGCCGCCTTCTCGGCCGCCTCCAGCTTGGTCCGCATGCCGCCGGTCGAGCCGGCGCGAAGGGTGTCGGAAGCGCCCTTCTTCAAGGCGGCGTCGATGTTCTCGATGATCCCGAGGCGCTTGGCCTCGGGCTTGATCTTGGGATCGGCGTCGTAGACCGCATCGATGTCGGTCAGGATGATCAACAAATCGGCCTCGGCGACATTGGTGACCAGGGCCGAAAGGTTGTCGTTGTCGCCGATCTTGATCTCGTGGACCGCGACGGTGTCGTTCTCGTTGATGACCGGGATGACCTCCATCCGCAGCAGCTCGGCAATCGCGTGGCGGGCATTGAGAAAGCGGCGGCGATTGGCCAGGTCATCGCGGGTCAGGAGAATCTGGGCGACGTTGAGCTTGTGCACGGCGAAGGCCTTCTCGTACTCGTGCATCAAGGCGGTCTGGCCGGCGGCGGCCATCGCCTGCTTCTTGGGAATTTGATGGGGCTTCTTGTCGAAGCCAAGCCGCTTCATCCCGGCGGCGATAGCGCCGGAGCTGACCAAAATGACCTTGCGGCCCTGGGCCCAGAGCTCGGCAACCTCGGTGGCCAAGCGCTGGAAGACCTTGGGATCGAGGTGACCCTCGGCGTCGGTCAGGATCGAGCTGCCGATCTTCACCACCAGACGCTTCTTTTTCTTCAGCTCGCTGCGCATCGATCCGCCTATTTCAGGATTTGCTTGGCCAAGGCCTTGAGCAAAACATCCAAACCCTTGCCGGTCACCGCCGAGATCGCGAAGGTCTTGATCTTCTTGGCGGCGAAGGCCTTCTCGGCCTTTTGTAATACCTTCGGGTCCACGAGCAAATCCATTTTTGAAAAGACCACCCAGCGCGGCCGCTTGGCGAAGGTCGGCGAGTAGGCTTTGAGCTCGGCGTCGATCAGCTTGTAGGACTTCCAAGCATCGGGGAACTCGGGATCGCTCAAGTCGATGAGGTGGAGGTAG
>JBIOXX010000201.1:0-3143 GCA_044869875.1 bacterium
CCCTGGGCCAATACTTGCGGCCGACGCCCGATCACCTTGAGGTCCAGCGTTACGTCAGCCCCGCCGAATTCGCCGAATGGGCCCGTTATTCCGAGGACTTAGGCTTCGAGTTCGTCGCCAGCGGGCCGCTGGTCCGCAGCTCCTATCATGCCGACGAAGCCGCCGGGCATTTCTAGAACAACTATTTCATCCCACGGTGGAGCTGCAAAACCTCGAGGAAGGTCCGGGGCCGGCGTTGAAGGGAAACCTGCAAGCAGCGAAAGAAGGCTCGCATGCCGAAGCCCCGGTAAATGGTCCAGGAATGCTTGAAAACGTCTCGATTGGTGACAAGGCCGGTTAGCATTAGAAACCCCTCGATTCTGCTATACTCCTTAGGCCTCTACGATGGCGTCATCAAAATGGATGATTTTTAGAAGAAAATAAGCCTACCCGTATAAGCTATACAGGTTATTCCCGAGATGGGCGATCATGCAGAGCAGTAAGTTATTCCGCCAATGCCTCACCCCGCCTAGGAAAGTCCCGAGCAGGAAGTAATAAATAAAATACCAAGGATTGACGTGGGCGATGGCGAAGAAGAGCGCGGTGAGGAACAGTCCCTTCCAGACTCCGAAAGAGGAAACCATCATCCCCTGAAGCAAGCCCCGGAAGAAGAGCTCCTCGCAAATCGCCGGAACCACCGCCAGGACCAGGCACTTCAAAACGGCGTCCCACCAGGTCTCGTGGCGCATCAATTCTTCGTAGAAGGTCTCAACGCTGGCCGGCAGCGGCCAAAACTTGGTCTGGAGCTCCACTAACAGGGCGATGGGGATGATGACTAAGGCGGTGGCCAGGAGAACCAGCAGCACTTCCTGAAATTGGGGCTGCCGGATCGGAAAAACCTTCTTCAGCGAGAGGCCGCTGAGCTTAGCGTACAGAATCGCCGGCAGGGCCAGGATGAAAACCTCGTTGATCGTGATGCCGAGCAGGCCCAGCTTGAACTGGAGCAGGCCGCCCACCGAGATGTAAATAGCGACCAAAAAGCAATAGAGGGCGAAGGCTTGAGTGGCGCGAGACTCTTTTTTCGTCATGGACAATCCGGGAGTTTTGGATAAATACAGGCCCCGGATTTTTTTTGGAAGGAATTACCCATGCCACCCAAAAAAGCGAAGCTGCCCGTGCCCGTTCCCCAGCTCAAATTCGGTTTTCCGAAGGGCAGCCTGCAGGATTCGACCTTTCGGCTCTTCCACAAGGCCGGCTACAAGGTCTCGGTCGGATCGCGGGCCTATATTCCCTCGGTCGACGACCCCGAGCTCTCGGGCTTGCTGATCCGCTCCCAGGAAATGGCTCGCTACGTCGAGGATGAAGTTCTCGACGCCGGCATGTGCGGCCGCGACTGGGTGCTGGAGAACAACGCCGACGTCGTCGAGGTCTGCGAATTGAAATATTCCAAGCAGACCAACCGCCCGATCCGCTGGGTGGTGGCGGTGCCCAACGATTCGCCGATCAACAGCTTAAAGCAGCTCCAAGGCAAGCGGATCGCGACCGAGCTGGTCGGTTACACCCCGCGCTATCTGAAAAAACACGGGGTGAAGGCCAACGTCGAATTTTCCTGGGGCGCCACCGAGGTAAAGCCGCCGGTCCTGGCCGACGCCATCGTCGAGCTGACCGAGACCGGCTCCTCGCTCAAGGCCAACAACCTCCGCATCCTCGAGACCATCCTCGAGTCGGTGACCGTGCTCATCGCCAACAAGAAGGCCTTTCAGAATCCCTGGAAGCGAAAGAAGATCGAGAACATCGCGATGCTGCTCCAAGGCGCCATCCTGGCCGAGGAAAAGGTCGGCCTGAAGATGAACGTGCCTAAGAAGAGCCTCGACGAGGTCCTGGCCAAGCTGCCGGCCCTCAACTCGCCGACCATCTCCCATTTGAGCAACGAGGAATGGGTCAGCCTCGAAGTGATCCTCGACGAGCGGACGGTCCGCGACATCATCCCCGAAATCAAGCGGGCCGGGGCCTCCGGAATCGTCGAATACCCCCTGAACAAGGTGATTCCGTAAAGGATTTCCTCGACTTGACAGGCTTTGGCCTGTGCCGATAGTAGAGAAGATAGATATGTCCGAAGCCAACGAAAGCACCGAAAACAAAAGCGAAGCCGCTCCGGCCGTCGATCCCGATGCCTGGTCGCCTAATTTCACCCTGCCCAAGGCTGCCGAGGGCCGCTCGGTGTTGGTCGCCTCTTGCCCGCCCGAAGAGGAATACAAGAAGGTCAAGCTCAAGAAGAAACCCAAGACCGTCGCGGTGGTGGACGAAGATTCCTGCGTCGGCTGCGAGTATTGCCTCCACGTCTGCCCCATTCCCAATTGCCTGGCCCTAGTCTCGGTGGAGTCGAGCACGCCCCAGATCGAAACCACCTGCGTGGTCAACGAGGACACCTGCATCGCCTGCCGCAACTGCGAGGTGGCCTGCCCCTACGACGCCATCCACGTCGTCAAGCGGCAGGAAATCGAGCTCTGGAAACACTCGGTCAACCTGCCCGCAATGGCCGTCGGCGAAGAATAATACTCAATTAAATCAGTTAGTTATATGAGATCGAGCCCCTAGCCCGCAACGGATTGGCGCGTCCCTCGATAATAGAAATAGAATTCCAAAACGATCCTCCTTTTAAAGGGCCCCTTCGGGGGCCCTTTAAGCTTTCTCCCCCTTCACTTCAAAACCAGCTTCAGCGGATCGAGATAAAAGTCGGGCTGGCATTCGGCCACTTCCTCGACCTTGGCCACCGCCGGCTGCCAGGTGTTTTGGTGGGTCGAGCTCTTCCAGCGCCGATCCCGGGACTCGACGTAGTAGCGAAAGGTCACCGGCCGGGGGTACCAGAAGATTTGGGGAATCTCGTAAGCCGCCGGATCCTTCTTGCGGTAACCGACGATCGCCACCGCGTACTCGACCGCGCCGGTCGGCAGATTGATCACCAGGTAAGACGGGGCTTTTTGGAAATTCAGTTGGTAGGACAGAGTGAGCTGCAAGGGCTCTTCTTTGGGAAATTCCGCCGGCAACTCGACCTTGCCTTTGAGCAAGATCGTCTGACAGGCCTCGTCGTAAAAATTGGCCCGCGCCGTCGCGCCGACTAAGAGCAAAAATCCCAAGCCAAAAATCGCCGTCCGCCAGCCTCT
>JBIOXX010000202.1:0-19462 GCA_044869875.1 bacterium
GAAGTAGGGGCCTCCTGCATGACGGCCTCGATTAAGTAAAAGATCGGCTGGGAGAACGCGCCGGCCATGCCGCTCATCGAAAATTCCGTCCCCTTGCTATGCAAGTTCCTCAGCAAAAAAAGCCCCAAGGTTTCTCTTGAGGCTCAGTGCGCGCCCAGCATGATTCGAACTTGCGACCTTTGGTTTCGTAGACCAACGCTCTATCCAGCTGAGCTATGGGCGCTTTTAAAAAAATTACTGCGGAGAGGGAGGGATTCGAACCCTCGATAGAGCTTTAAAGGCCCTATGACGGTTTAGCAAACCGTTGCCTTCAGCCACTCGGCCACCTCTCCGGACGCAAAATGGAGTGGGCATCCTTAGCAGATGGGCTTTCGCCAAATCAACAGGTTATCTTTAGGGAGCCGTCGGCGCCGACTCGGCGGCTACCGGCGGGGCCGGAGGCGGCGGAGCGCCGGCGTCGCCGCTATCCATCGGCATGGCCGGACCGGCACCGGGAGCCAAACCCGCGCCGCTTTGCTTGGCCTTGTTGGCCAATTCTTCAACAGTGGCTTGGTCGAGCTTGAGCGCCAATACCACCTTGCTCTCCTTGGCGTCGATCGCGAGCGCGCTCAAGATTTTGCCAAGCTCCGGGCTCTTGCTGGCCAGCGAGGCGCCGAAGAGAGTCTTATAAGAATTGGCCATCGTCATCATCTGCTGAGCGTCTTCCTTGGTGGCGGCGAAGATGCCGAGATCCACCGTCAGCTCCTTGGCGTAGTCGACCGATAAATCCACAGCCTTCACCGAGGAGAGCGAGGCCATCGGATTGCCGGCGCCGCCGGCCGGAATCGAACCCTCGGGGATGGCTGCCACCGCCCAAACCATCTTGCTCTTGTCGACGCCCTTCACCAAATCCATCATCGGAGCGTTCTTCTCGATCGAATCGCCCTTCTTCTTGGAAAGGTCGATGGCCTTCTTGATCGTCTCGACCTTGCCGAAGATCGCGGTGCCGTCGACGAAGGCGGTGCCGAAGTCCGGCTCTTTGGCGGTGCTGTGGATCTTCACCCCTTCGTAAACCTGTTCTTGGACGGTAGTCCCGGCCTTCTGAGCCTGCTCGGTCATTTGAGCCAGCAGCGCATTGGCATCGAGCTTGCCATTGACGATGCCGATGAATTCCTTGGCGTCGCGCTCCATGCCTTGGATCTTCATCGCCAAAACCACGCCGTCGATGTCCTTCAGATAAGGCTGAACGTTGGCCGGAACACCTTCGGTCATCTTAGGACCCAAGGGCGAAGCTTGGAGCTTCTTCCAATCGACTCCGATCAGGACGTTGCTGTCGGCCGGAATGAGCTCGAAGCTCGCTTTCTTGGCCGCCTCACCGCCGCCGCCCTTACCGCAACCCTTCCCGCAACCGGCCAATGCCAGGGTCGTGAACAGAATAGCGAAAGTCAGGCGGCTAAAACGCAAAGAGCGTAAACTCATATTTTCTCCTTAAAGAAAGCGTCGACGAAGCGCTTCATGCGCTCGCGGGCCCGATGGGCTTTGCGCCCGAGATCGGGAAGATCCTTCAAGAGTCGGGGCCGCCGCAGAACTTCGCGAACCAAGCGAAGCGGTTTCACTTCGGCGTTCTCCCCGATGAAGGGTCCGGTGTCGGTTAATTCGTCTTCCAAGGCGTCTACGATAAATCGGAGGGTGACTGAAGCGATTTTTTTGGACGAGATCCGTACAGTTTCGAGGATGGCGCCGCTTTCCATCTCGACCGCGACCGCTTGGCTGTCTTGGGCCAAACTTCTCTTCTCCTCGGTTTTGAGGATCGGCCGAGCCGAACAGAGCATGAGTCCCTCGCGACAAGGCTCGCCGAGCTCGGTCAAAGTCGCGCGGACCTTGGCCGCCAATTCGGGATCGGGAAAGTACTCGCGGTCCGAACCTTCGTGGAAACGCAGCGGATTGCCGAGCACCGCCTCGCCATTGGCCCAAGCTTCGCGCAAACCGCCGCAGTAGCCGGTGGAGAGAAGGTGGGTCACCGGATAACGGTCGAGCAAAATTTGGGTTGAGGCGCCGGCGCGCTCCGGACCCATCCCGGTGGTCACCAGGAGAAGGTCGCGGTCCTGGCAGGCCAGCTCGCGAATGCGCAGGCCGCGCTCGCGGTACTCGGCCCGGGGCGAAAAAAGCGAGATGAGGCCGGCGGCTTCATGGGGAAGGGCGACAGTGATGGCCCAGAGCTCGGACAGAAAAGATCCGCTTAGAATTGAAGCGTCGGCGGCGGCACGACCGGGCAGGCGCCCGAAAGGACCGCGGTGGCATTGCCGACTTTTTGGGTGTCTTCATTGCTGGTGGCGATGATCGTCACCTGAACCGCCGGCGGCGGCACGGTGTTGGGCGCGGTGTAGAGGCCACCGCCGGTGATCGAGCCGTTGACGTCGCCGCCAAAGACGCTCCAGGTCACGGCAGCGTTATCGATGCCCTGGTCGACGCTGTCGACGAAGATGCGGGCATCGAATTGTTGGCTGGCTCCGGAAGGCACCTCAATGCAGAGCGGCTCGACTTGGACTCCGATCAGGGGAATGTCGGAGCCGCTGCAGCCGGCACCGAAGAGCGCCAAGATTGCCGCGGTAAGAAAGGTTCGCCGATAGCTGCCGATCACGGGGGCCTCCTTCGATTGGAATTGGCGGCTAGAAATAGCCTCCCCCACCCGATCCGTCAAGCAAGCAAATTTCCGGTAAATCACCTTAAAAACATGAGCTTAGCCCTTTCGGTCCCGGCAAAGCTCGGTTTGACATTGCCCGGCGGCGAGGTTAGACGAAAGCCACAAGCCATGGCCGCCAAGCATTCTGAAAAACTATTCGCCACCGCCCGCCAAAGCATGCCCGGCGGAGTCAACAGCCCGGTCCGTGCCTTCCAGAGCGTCGGCGGACATCCCCGTTTCATCGCCAGTGCCCACGGCGCCTACCTTCGCGACGTCGACGGCAACAACTACATCGATTACGTCGGTTCGTGGGGACCGATGATCGCCGGTCACGCCCATCCCAAGGTGGTCGAAGCCGTCCAACAAACCGCCGCCTTGGGTCTGAGCTTCGGCGCGCCCTCACCGCTCGAGGTCCAGATGGCCAAGGCGCTGATGCGCCACGTCCCTTCGCTGCAGAAATTGCGCTTGGTCAATTCGGGAACCGAGGCGGTGATGGGAGCGCTCCGCGCCGCCCGCGGCTTCACCGGCCGCAACAAGATCCTCAAATTCGCCGGCTGCTATCACGGCCATGCCGATTACCTTTTGGTGAAAGCCGGCTCCGGCGCCCTCACCCACGGCAAACCCGACAGCTTGGGCGTGCCCGAGGAATTCGTCGAGCACACCCTCGTCGCCGAATATAACGATTTGAAAGGAACCGCCGCGCTGGCCCGCCAACACCGCAAGGACTTGGCCGCCATCATCGTCGAGCCGGTGGTCGGCAACATGGGCTGCGTCCTGCCTCGGCCCGGTTTCCTCCAAGGCTTGAAAAAGCTCTGCAAAGAAAGCGGCGCCCTGCTGGTCTTCGACGAGGTGATGACCGGCTTCCGGGTCGCGCTGGGCGGAGCTCAGGAGCTGTTCGGAATTCGGCCCGACCTCACCACCTTGGGCAAGATCATCGGCGGCGGGATGCCGGTCGGCGCTTACGGCGGCCGGGCCGACATTATGAAGGTCGTCAGCCCCGAGGGCGGCGTCTACCAAGCCGGCACCTTGTCGGGAAATCCGGTGGCGATGGCCGCCGGCCTCGCGACCTTGAAAATCATCTCGACGCCCAAGGCTCACGTCAAGCTGCTGCGCAAGACCGAGCGCCTGGCCAAGGGCCTGCTCGAAGCGGCGGCCGCCGCCCGGCTCAAGGTCCAAGTGCCCTACGTCTGCGGCATGCTGAGCCTCTTCTTCAACGAAAGGCCGGTCGAAAACTTAAGCGACGCCACTTCCGGCCAGCCGGCGGCCTTCCGAAAATTTTTCCACGAAATGCTCAAGCGGGGAATTTATCTTCCGCCCTCGCCTTACGAGGCTTGGTTCCTCTCCTTGAGCCACGGCGAAAACGAAATCGCCAAGACATTGCGAGCGGCGAAAGACAGCTTCCTCAGCTTAGCGGATGAGGATCTGTAACGGAGATTAGGATATGGGAAGGTTAGCCTTGGTCTTGGCGGCGGGCGGAGCCCGCGGCGCTTACGAAGCGGGTGTGCTCTATTACCTGCGCACCGGTCTTCCGCCCAAGGTCGCTCAGCGGGCCTTCCAAATCCATACCGGCACCAGCGTCGGAGCGCTCAACACCGCCGCAATGGCGGCGATGGCCGAGGATCCCAAAGCCCAGGCCGAAAAGATCAAGGAAGTCTGGTTCACGATCCGCCAGGAAAACGTCTACCAGCGTGACTTCGGCGCCACCACCCATTTCCTCGGCTCGACCTTGGGCGGGGTGATGCGCAATATTTTCACCTTCAATCCCTTTCAGCTCGGCCGGCGCAAGGGCCCCCACTTCAATTCCTTCCTCGACACTTCGCCGCTCCGCGAGTTCTTGAAGAAAGTGGTCCCTTGGAAAGCGATCCGCAAAAACGTCCTTGAGGGTCCGATCGACGCGGTGGCGCTCAATGCCACCAACCTTCGCAATGGCCGGCAGGAGCTTTTCCTCCAGCGCAAGCCAAACCACGAGTATCAGGGTCACTACGGCCATTTCGACGTCGAGCTGAATGTCGACCACGCCATGGCTTCGGCGGCGATCCCGATCATCTTCCCGGCGGTCAAGATCGATAAGACTTACTATGCCGACGGCAGCCTTCGGCTCTTCACCCCGATGTCGCCGGCGATCCAGCTCGGCGCCGACTCGCTGATCGTCATCGGCCTGCGTTACCGCTCGCCGACCTTGGAGAACCTAAAATTCAAGAAAGATATGCCCGAGCCAACCATCGCCTTGCAGCTCGGCCGGCTGCTCAACGGCGTCTTCCTCGACCGGATCGAGTACGACATGGAGCAGCTCGAGCGGATCAACTCCATCGTCGAGACCAGCGAGAAAGTTTACGGGCCCGATTACCTCGAAAAGCTCAATAAGAAGATGCACCGCGACGGCCTCAAGGTCGACATCGCCAGCCGCGGCCTCCGCAAGATTCAGGCGGTCGAGATCAAGCCCTCGCAGTCGATCAGCGGCCTTTTTCTCCGTTGGGTGTCCAAGGCCAAGAAGGCCGACTTCCAATTCGCGGCCTTCGAGAAAATGCTGATCCGCCTGCTCGACATCGAGCCCAGCTCCGGCAGCGACCTTTTAAGCTACCTCACCTTCGCCCCCGAATACCTCCGCACCCTCTTCGACCTCGGTTTCGAGGACGCCAAGAAATACCGCTCTCGCCTCATCGACATCATGGACGGCGAATAACCACCCTACAAATCCATTCCCTTCATCATAACCACCCAAGGGAGGGAAGCGGTGCGGGTTTGCGTCGGGGACCCCGTCGCCCGGAACGCTAGTGAGGACGACGGGGTGGCGAACGCCAGCCCCGCTTCCCGGGCAAAAAAATCACCGCCGGGCCAGGGAGGTCCGGCCCGACGGTGCAGGGTTATAGGGCAGGTAGGAAATCAATTCCTTACGGCTAACGCCGTTTCCGCGATGCGATCAGCGCCGCGGCTGCCCCGACCCAAGTCAGTAGCTCGAGTCCCGCCGCGGGAGCCGCCGCTCCCAGGCTGCAACCGCCCGAAGCTGCGCTGCCCGGCAGGGGCCCAACAACTCCGTCGCCGCCTTCGCTATCGCCGCCTCCGCCGACACCGCTGTCCTCAGGCACTTGACCTTCGGGCGGAGTTCCGACGTTGCCGTTGCCGCCGCCGATCGTTCCGACGGTATCGAGACCCACGATCTCCAAGACTTCTTCCACCAAGTTCACCAGATCGATGTTCCCCTCTTCATCGATCAAGATCGAAGTCAGGTCGCCGAAACCCACCGGCAGGTTCACGGTATCCAAAATATTCAGGCCGCCGAGCAGTCCCGGGACCGCGATCCGGAGCACGTCGCCGACTTGCAGCTCATTGCAGTCGTCATTGTCGAGATGGATGTCGGCCACCAGTCCGGTCAGAGCTTCAAAAGCCGGCGAAGCCGCCAGCACTTCATGGACATTCGTTAGGTCGAGGCTGAGCAGCCGTTGAATCAAGCCGCTCAGGTTGGCCAGCAAGCTGCCGTTCAGCTGCAACTGGTCCAAGGACAGGATGTCGAGCAGGCCGCTACCGTTGGCGTCCAAGGTAACGGCACAGGTCGAATCGTTGATCTTGGTCACCGAAGTGATCCGCGATCCGCTCAGCAAGGCATGGGCCTGGGTGGAGACACCCAGGAAGAGAATCATCGAGAAGACAAATAAGGTACGTTTCATAAACCCCTCCCCCCTTCTGCAAGTCATCCGAAAACAACCCGCAGACTGGGTACTGCTTTGTCATTTTGTTACGATTCACTTACCCTGCCCCGTATATGAGCAAGAGGCGTGCCGAGCGGGAGGGGTGGATTTAAGCTATTGAAAAATAAGAAAAAGCCAAATCAGCCCCAAGGGCGATCTGGCTTTTGGTCATAATATGTTACCGAATTTTAGTGACCGTGGCCGTGCTGGCCATGGGCATGGCCGTGCTGAATTTCCTCGGCGGTCGCCGGACGAAGGGCCAACACTTCGATATCGAAGCGAAGGTCCATGCCGGCAAAGGGATGGTTGGCGTCGACAATATAATAAGCTCCGGTTACGTCGATGACGGTGGCCGGCGCCTGTTCCTTGCCCAAAGCCACGGTCTGACCGATCTGCAAGTCGCCTTTTTCGCCGGGATTGCGCTGGACCTTCACCACTCTCCCCTCTTCGCGGGGGCCGAAGGCGTGATCCGAGGCGACGTCGATCGAGGCTTTCTGTCCGGCCTTGAGGGCCAAGACGGCGGCTTCGAGGTCGGGAAGAATCTGGCCGGCGCCTTCCATAAAGGTCAGAGGCTCGCCGTCGCGGGAATCTTCCATGACCGCGCCGCTGGGATCGACAATCTGGTAGTGGATGGTGAAAACGCGCGGGGCCATGGAACCTCCTATTAAGGAATCACCGCCAGCTTGAGCGGATTGGAGCTCTCGCCGGGGCGAAAAACTTCGTGGATCTGGTCGAGCCGGTATTCTCCGACGACCAGGCCTTGGGGTCGAATCTTTTCTTCGCTGAGATACTGAACCGCCCGGGCGAAGTATTCCGGGGTGTGGTGGAAAACTCCGAAGAGCTGGAGCTCTTCGTAATGGACTCGGTAAGTGTCGAGCTTGACTTCGCTGCCCTTGGCGCAGCCGCCATAGAAGCAGACTCGGCCGCCGGGGCGGGCCAGCTTGGCGGCCAATTCCCACATTTCGGGCAGACCCACCGCCTCGATGACGGCGTCGGCGCCACGGCCGCCGTTGAGCAGAGCCTGGGCGGTGGCCAGGGGCTCGGCATCTTCAGTCAAGCTGACGATCTCGGCCGCGCCGAGCTTCTTCAAATTTTCCAGCTTGGCCTTGTCTCGGGCGATGGCCACCAAACGAGTTCCCGACAGTTTGGCCAGTTGGGCGAAAAGCACCCCCATCGGACCGGCCCCAAGCAGAGCCAGGGTTTCGCCGGACTTGGGCGCCACCTTCTCGAAGGCGTGAAGAACGCAGGCCAAGGGCTCGGCCAGGGCCGCAGTCGCGAAGGACAGATGGGGCGGAATCTTGTGAAGGTTGACCTCGACGATACGCCGCGGAACCAAGAGGAAATCGGCGTAAGCTCCATTGAGAAATTGCAGATCCTCGCAGAGCGAGAAGGAGCGGCGCAGACAATAGAAGCATTTCCCGCAGGGCGCCGAATTGCCCACCACCACTCGGTCGCCGGTCTTGAAACCCTCGACGCCTTCGCCGATGGCGGCCACCGTGCCGGCCATCTCATGGCCGAAGGGCCCCGGAATTTCCTTGATCAGCCGAGGATGGCCCCGCTTGAAGGTCTTAAAATCGGTGCCGCAGGTTAAGGCAGCGCCGATCCGCACCAAGACCTCGCCGGGCCCGGGTCGGGGCACGGCGACTTCGTCGAGCTGGATCCGCTCCGGGGCATACCACCGGGCCACCCGCATCTTGGCAGGGATTTCCATGGGATAGGGCTAGTAAGCCGCCGTCGGGCTGTCAAGGCAAGGCTGGGCTTGTCGAGCGGCCCTATCGTGCTTATAGATAGGGAAAGGAGTGCGCCGGATGGCCTGGGAAGACGACGAACACCAACGCGAGAGCAAAACTGCTACCAAAACCCGAACCAAGGTCCAAAGGCCGGCGATGTTCCAAGTTGTCCTGCTCAACGACGATTATACGACGATGGAGTTCGTGATCGACGTGCTGGAAAAATTCTTCCAAAAGCCCTTCGAGGAGGCCCGGCGGATCATGTTGCACGTCCATATGAAGGGAAGAGGCGTTTGCGGGGTCTATCCCAAAGAGATCGCCGAAACTAAGGTCTCCCAAGTAGTCGACTATTCCCGTGCTCACGAGTTTCCCTTACAATGCATCATGGAAGAGGCATAAGGTTTGAAGGAAAGGTTGTCTTAGGAGAATGATCAGCAAGGAACTGCAAAACACTCTGAACTTGGCCTATACCGAAGCCAAGAAGCGGAAGCACGATTACCTCACGCTCGAGCACCTGCTCTACGCTCTGCTCCAAGACGGGGCGATCATCAAGATCGTCCACGCCTGCGGCGGCAGCGTCCAGAAGCTGCTCAAGGAGCTGGAGCGCTTCTTCGAGGACCAGCTGATCAGCGACGAGAGCGAGCGCTCGACCGAGATCCACACCTCGCTGGCGGTCCAGCGGGTGCTGCAGCGGGCCTTCTTCCACGTCCAAGCCGCCGGCAAGAGCGAGGTCACGGCGGCCAACGTCCTGGTGGCGCTGTTCAGCGAGAAGGACAGCCACGCCGTTTATTTCCTGGGCAAGCAGGGCATCCACCGCCTCGACGTGGTCAGCTACATCTCCCACGGCATCAGCAAGCTGCCGGCCGAAAGCGGCGAGTCCGAATTTACGACCAGTGAAGAGAGCGAAGAGGAAAGCGGCGGCCAAAGCGGCGACGTCCTCGAACGCTACGCCGTCAACCTCAACCAGAAGGCCAAGGAAGGAAAGATCGATCCGCTGATCGGCCGGGAGCATGAATTGGAACGGACGGTCCACGTCCTCTGCCGGCGGCGCAAGAACAACCCGCTCTACGTCGGCGAGGCCGGCGTCGGCAAAACCGCCATCGCCGAGGGCCTGGCGCTCAAGATCCACCAAAAAGAAGTGCCCGACATCCTGCTCGACTCGACGATCTACGCCCTCGACCTCGGGGCTCTGCTCGCCGGAACCAAGTTCCGCGGCGATTTCGAGCAAAGGCTCAAAGCGGTGTTGGCCCGGCTCAAGAAGGAAGAAGGCGCCATCCTCTTCATCGACGAGATCCACACCCTGATCGGCGCCGGCGCGACCACTGGCGGCACGATGGACGCTTCCAACTTGCTCAAGCCGGTCTTGGCTTCGGGCGACATGAAGTGCATCGGCTCGACCACCTATCAGGAGTACAAGGCCTTCGAAAAAGACCGGGCCTTGAGCCGCCGCTTCCAAAAGATCGACGTGCCCGAACCCAGCGTCGACGAGACGGTCAAGATCCTGGAGGGCCTGAAGTCGCGCTTCGAGGCCCACCATCAAGTTCGCTACACCCATTCGGCCTTGGTCACCGCCGCCCAACTGGCCTCGCGCTACTTGAGCGACCGCCATCTGCCGGACAAGGCCATCGACGTGATCGACGAGGTCGGCGCGGCCCTGCGCCTGAGGCCCAAGTCGCAGCAGAAGAAGACCGTCACCGCCCAAGACATTGAAGCCATGATCGCCAAGATGGCGCGGATCCCGGCTAAGACCGTTTCGCTCAACGACAAAGAGGCCCTGCGCCATCTCGACCGCGACCTGAAACAGCGGGTCTTCGGCCAGGACAAGGCGATCGAGCAGCTCGCCTCCGCGATCAAGCTCTCACGTTCCGGCTTGGGCGCCACCGAGAAGCCGATCGGCTCCTTCCTCTTCTGCGGACCCACCGGCGTCGGCAAGACCGAGCTCAGCAAGGAGCTGGCCCGGGTCATGGGAATTCAATTCCTTCGCTTCGACATGAGCGAATACATGGAGAAGCACACCGTCTCGCGGCTGATCGGCGCGCCGCCGGGCTACGTCGGCTTCGACCAAGGCGGCCTGCTCACCGACGCGATCAACCAGAAACCCCACTCGGTGCTGCTGTTAGACGAGATCGAAAAGGCCCATCCCGACCTTTTCAACATTTTGCTCCAAGTGATGGATTACGGGACCTTGACCGACAACAACGGCAAGAAAGCCGACTTCCGCAACATCATCCTGATCATGACCACCAATGCCGGCGCCCGCGACCTGGCCAAGAAGTCGATCGGCATCGAGAACAAGCTGGCCCCAGGCGAACACGACATGAAGGCGATCAAGGACATGTTCAGCCCCGAGTTTCTCAACCGGCTCGACGGGATCGTGCCCTTCGCTCACCTCGACATGCCGATCGTGCTTCACGTGGTCGAAAAATTCCTCGCCGAATTGGAAATGCAGCTCTTGGAAAAGAAGGTCGAGCTCGACATCACCACCGAGGCCAAGGAATGGCTGGCCAAGAACGGCTATGACGAGAAGTACGGCGCCCGGCCCTTGAGCCGGCTCATTCAAGAAAAGATCAAGCGGGTCCTGGCCGACGAGATCCTCTTCGGCCGCCTCGAAAAAGGCGGAACCGTCACCGTCGGCGTCAAGGAAGACGAGCTCAGCTTCGACTACGAGCCGCGGACTCAAGCCAGCGAATCGGTGGCCGAAGCTGAGTCCTGAGATCACTGCCCCACTAAATAAAAAACATCGAGGCTAGTGGCCGGATCGTTGATGTCCGAGGCGTACTGCACATGGACCCGGCCCGAGGAATCGTGGCGCAGCCCAAAGGGGAAGCCCACGTCGGCGCCTGCGGCAAGGACCACGTCGGGCAAGAAATTGGCACCGCCGTCGGCGCTCCGCGTGTAGTGGACCTCACTGAAGTCATTGTCGCCGGCAGGATCCTCGGCCCAAACTAAGTCGATCCGGCCCAGCGAATCCACCGCCATCATCGCGAAAGCCCGCGACGCCGCCGCATTGTCCCCCAGTTCCTGGGGTTCGCTATAGCTGTCCCCACCGTCGGTGCTCGACGCGAAAAGGACCTTGGTCAAGGGATCCGAGTCCCGCGAGAACACCACGTAGACCTCGCCATTAGCTCCCAACTCATTACGGCAAAGCAGGTCGGAGGAGTCCGGCGCCGATGGGAAATCCAGCGCGGGTTGGAAGCTGGCGCCACCGTCCTCGCTCTTGGCGACCGAAATGAAGCCAATATCGACGTCGTTTTCATCGGGGAATTGGGAGAAGCAAACGTGCACGACCTCGCCGGTCTCATCGACCGCGAGATAGGGAAACGCGTAGGCAAGCGGCGACGTCGGCGGCGGGGCCACCGGAACCGGCGTGCTCCAGGTCAATCCATTGTCGTTGCTGCGGACATAGAAGATCGTGCCGAGCACCGATTCGCTGATTTCGGCGCCTTGGGAATAAACGACGTGCAAGTCTCCATTGGCGTCACGGCGCATCGCCGGGTTGCTTTGGGAGAGGCTGCTCGGAGCCACCGGAATCGGCGACCCAAAATTGACGCCCTGATCCCCGCTGGTCAGCAAGGAAACCTGGGAAATCGGATCCGGCGTCGGAGTCGATTCGGGCGGAATCGTGACCAGGAGGATTTGGGGGTTCAAGTCGGCATCATTATCGATGTGAGCCGGAATCGCGATATCGGTGAGGCTTGCGGTCAGATTGCGCTCATCGGAAAAAGGGCCGAAGTCGAGAGCTTGAGCGAAAAACGCGTCGCCATCTTCTCCGCTGCCGTTGAACCAGGTCGCATTGACGTGGATGCTGCCGGAGCTCACCGCTAAATGGTCGCCCATCCCGCCGATGACGATGGTGACAAATAACAGGCTGGGATCGACGGGGGTATCGTTGATGATCGTTGCCTCGTTGGCTGGCGGAAAAGCGACGGTGTCGGCGGTGCGCAAATTAACCAGGGCGCTATCCTCTTGATCGGGCAGCGAGGCCACTACGGTCACTTGCGGATCAATCGGCAAGGTCGCCGGAGGCGTGTAGAGGCCATCGGCATCGATGCTTCCGTTGGCGGCTCCGCCTTCGACCGACCAAGTCACGCCGGCCAAGTTGGCGGTGAATTGTTGAGTGCTGCCTTTCTCGACGACGACCGGGCCGGCCGGGCTAATGGTCAAAGACACGTCATCTCCACCGCAGGCTCCGAGGCCTCCAGCCATTCCCATCCACGCCAAGACTGCGACCCACGCCATTAAACCGCTGAAGATTCGATAGGATGATTTCATGTAGCCTCCCTGAGATTGATGGTGGAATTAGAAGGTATTTCCCTCGGGACCGGCAAGGAATATCTGCCGCCGTTGCCGGACAACTCTGGGCCCCTTAAAATCCGATAAGGGGGCGGGGGCACATGGTCGTTGAACTCAAAACCCAATTGGCGTCATCGCCGCTAAGTCCTTCTCAACAAAAGGAAATCCTCGAAGTCGACACCGACCGCAATGGCCGGCTCGAAAGCGCCGACTTGATTCCGCGCTTCGGCAAGCAGGCCACCCAACGCTTCTTCGTCGATCTCCAAACCTCGGTTCAGAACAACGATTTCAAGCGATTCCGCAGCACCATGGGCAAGCTCGAAGAAGCCAAGGCCCAATTCTTCGCCCAATCCTTTCAAGAGGGCCTGATGAAGAACCGTGCGGCCCTCGAAGGCTTGGGCGTCGAGTTTCAGGCCGGAAAGATTCGGCTGAGCGGCGTGCCGGACGACAAACGGGAAGCGGTGGCCCAGACCTTGGCCGAAATTCTCAAAGGCCCCTACTCCGGCGAATTCAAGGGAATGACGAGCCAGGAGAGCCAGGATTTTCTGCTTCGAGTGAAGGATTTCATTCGCAGCCAAGGGCCGAACTCGGCCTCCGGACCCGGCGGTTTTCTGCGGATGGATCAGATCGCCCAACGGCTCTTGGTGACCGAAGGCCAATACTGGAGCAAGCAAGCCCAAGCCGACTTAGGTCAAAAGGATTTCGCCGAAGAAACTTTTCACGAGATTCACACGCCGAAGCACGTCGCCGCCCTGGAGAAAAAATACGGCCTCGACCTGCGGCGCAGTGGCGGCGAAATGACCCTAGCCCAATCGGCGATTTTAGATCGAGTGCTCGATCGCCTGCGCACCGCGGCTCCCCGCGATTTCGCCAAGCTCTCCACGATCACTCTCCACCTTGATTCGGAGCGCGCCGGTGGCTTGACCCATCTCGAGGAGGGTGGCCGGATCGATCTCAACGGACCTTTCAGCCTGCCTCAGCTCGACGCCAGCTTCGCGGCTTCCTACGCCGAGGACATGACCGCCATCTTCAAAGGCGACAGCGAAACTTATCTCCTGCAAGCCCTGGCCCACGAAATGGGTCACAGCACCGAAAGCAAGGCGACGATGGACTTCTATCGCCAGACCTTGCCCGGAGTGCCCGATCGAATTTTGGAGGAGCGCTACGCCGAGGATTACCGGGTCTTTCTCTTCTCCGGCGGCAAGCAAGTCGCGGCCCGAGGCTCCGACGGCCGAGCCATCGGCCACGACGCCGAACGCCTGGCCTTCTTCAAAGCCCGAAAATAAAATTGAAAAAACTTAGGAGCTCCAGCGCTTCGACAGCCGGTTAAACTCGTCCTTCACCTGCTGGTAGAGATCTTCGGCGCTGAAATTCTGGAAAGCTTTGACGCCCTTGTTCTTAAGCCGAAGCAGGAAGCTACGGGCATGGGAGAGCTGCTTCTTGACCTTGCGCTGCTCCTTTTCGAGATAGGCCAGGGAGCGGCGAACCAAGGCGCTCTTCTGCTTCACGGTCTGGAGCAGATCGGAGAGCCGATTGATCTCGGTCTCGAGCAGGCGATAGCTGACGTTGTGCTTGCGGGGGGCGGCGACAGCAACCTTGGCCTTCGCCTTGGCCTTGCGAACGGTTTTGCGAGCCCGGCTGATCACGGTCTTCTTCTTGGTAGTTTTTCTCTTCTTGGCCATAGATCCCCCTTTCTTGAGGAGCGATAATTTTCTTATCCGACGAGGCTGGGTCTACAACGATTCTCAAAGCCTGCCTACCAAAAATTCATGGACTGCCTCGGCCACCTTCCGGCCTAAGCCGAAGCTCAAGCCGACCCCATGGCCACCCAGCCCGGCCGCCCAAAAAAGTCCCGGTAGCTGAGGGTCGACCGGATCGAGCCATCGCCCTTCGGGACCGAAGGTTCGGAGACAAGCCCAGGCCTCGCCGATCTCGAGCTGGGCGAGGCTCGGAAAATATTGACGCAGTTTTTTGAAAAGTTCGGCTTCTACCGAAGGATCGACGCTGGGGTTTGACGCAGGATGGGGAGTTTCGTCACCGGCGCAGAGCAGAAGACTTTCGCCGGCCGAGCGAAAGTAACATTCATGACGCAGATCCCAAAGATAAGTTCCGGCCGGCGGTCGCCACGAAGATTTTTTTGACGCAAAGAGATGGCGCCGCATCGGCTGCAAATTTCGGGGCTTGAAACCGCTGGCGGTCGCCAAGTCATCGGCCCAAGCACCGCTGGCATTGATGAGGCAGCGGCCTGAAAATTCGCCGCCTCCGGCCAATACTCTCCAGCCCTGACTTTCCGGCCGGAGATTCGTCGTCTCGCAAGCGAATCGGAATTCGACGCCGTGACCCTGAGCGCCGGCGATCAGGTTTTGCAAATAGCCGGCGACGTCGACGACGCCGTCCTGAGGCGAGAATAGCAAGGCTTCGAAATCGGCCTTGGCCAAAACCTCTCTCCAATGGGGGAAAAAATCGAGCTTGAGCTCGGCTCGCCGAAACAGCTCGGCCTTGCCGCCGACTCGAAACAAAACTTTGCGCAACGCTTTCAGCTTCTCGTGCTCGCCGAGCAAGATCGAGCCCTCGGATCGGTAGACTTCGCGGTTCGGCCAATCGGCCGGCGGATTCTCGAGGGCCCGACGAGTCTCTTGGATTAATTTGGCCGACTCTTCGCCGTCCACCGCCTGACGGAGAAGGCAGGCATTGCGACCCGAGGCGTGACGCCCGGCCTCAGGCTCCTTTTCCAAAACCAAGATATCGCCGATCCCGAGCCGGGCGAGATGGTAGGCGGTGGCCGCCCCGGCAAACCCGGCTCCCAACAGGATGGCAGCGTATTCCTTCATAGGCTTTGCCTAGTTGAGGGAAGTGACTTTTGCCAGACTCAAAATATGTACAATTATTAATCCTCCACCTCGGGCCACCACGACTAATAGCTCGATTTTTCAGGAATTTTTTCATTCTCCCTATTGACAATTTTCACCTCGGTGGTTTAAAAGATCCAAAAAGCGGCTTAATGTGGTTTAAAGTGGTTGACGGTTGCCGCCGAGCCGGTCTTAAATGACCGACGATGTTTCGCGGACGCTTTGATTACACCATCGACGAGAAGGGGAGGACTTCGCTGCCGGCGAAGTTCCGAGAGGTTTTAAGCGCGAACTACGACGAGCGCTTGATCCTGACGACCTTTGACAATTGTCTCTGGGCCTATCCGGTGAAGGAATGGTCGGTCATCGAGGAGAAGATCGCCGCCCTTCCCCAGTTCAAGGCCGAGGTGAAGGCCCTCCAACGGGTCTTCGTGAGCGGCGCGGTCGAATGCCCGCTCGACAAGCAGGGCCGGATCGTCATCCCGCCGACGCTTCGGGATTACGCCGGCCTGAAGAAAGACATTCTTTTCGTCGGGATGACCAAGCGCATCGAGATTTGGTCGAAAGAAAAGTGGAGCGAAGTTTTCTCGGCCGCCCAGGCCCGAGTCGACGGCTCCGAAGATTTAGCCAACTTGGGATTGTAGCGATGTTTGAAATGACGAGCTTCGACGATGTGGCCGTCGTTCACTTGAGCGGCGAGGTCTCTCACTACGAGATGAAGGAATTGGAAGGAGTGCTCAGCGAGCTTATGACTTCCCGGAAGGTCAAGGTGGTGCTGAATTTCCAAAAGGTCGAGCACGTCAATTACAAGACGGTCTCGCGCTTGCTGGACCGGGCCACCCGGCTGCGGGGATTGAGCGGCGATCTGAAGTGCGCCTCGCTCAACAACTACACCCGCAATATCTTCCGCTTCACCGGCCTGGACCAGGTGGTTGAAGCTTACGACTCAGTTTACGACGCAGTGATGAGCTTCAATGGACCCCAGGAACGGCACCGGACCTGGCACTGAGTCAGTCGAGGAAATTCATGTCCCGGTGATGCGGGACGAGGTTTTGGATCTTTTACAAGTTGGAGCAAATCGAAACTACGTCGACGGCACCTTGGGCCTCGGCGGGCACTCCTTCGCGATCCTCGAACGCTCGGCACCTGAAGGCCGACTGCTCGGGATCGATCGCGACCGCGAGGCCCTTCGTTTGGCCGCCGAACGCTTAAGCCCCTTCAAGGACCGAATCGTCCTCCAGCACGCGACCTACGATCGCGCGCCGGAGCTGATCCGCGAAGCCGGCTTCGGTGAAGTCGACGGAATGATCCTCGATCTTGGCGTGTCCAGCCTCCAGCTCGACAACGCCCAACGGGGATTCAGTTTCAATCAAGATTCCGCATTGGATATGCGGATGGACCTGGAAGAAGAGGTGACGGCGCGGGAGCTTTTGAACGACCTCCCCGAAAGAGAGTTGGAGGCGATCTTCCGCGAATACGGGGAAGAACGTTTCGCGAAACGGATCGCCCGACTTTTAGTCCACAGCCGCGAGGAAAACTCAATCGAGACGACCCGCCAGCTGTGCCAAATAGTTTCCCGCGCCGTACCTTTTTCCAAGGGCCGCCACCGAATCCATCCGGCGACCCGGGTCTTCCAAGCCCTGCGCATCGCGGTCAACCGCGAGCTCGATTTGCTCCAAAAGTTTTTGGCCCAGCCGCCCGACTTCCTCGGCGTCGGCGGAGTCCTGGCGGTGATCACCTTCCACTCTTTGGAAGACCGCATCGTCAAGTGGGCTTTCCGCTCTTTTAAGAGCTACCAAATTTTGACCAAGAAGCCCCTCGTTCCAAGCGACGGCGAGGTGGCAAAGAATCCGCGGGCCCGCAGCGCCAAGCTACGGGCGATTCGAAGAATTGAATAGCGCTGGGACAACACCTCCATGGCACGTGCTACGTCCATTTTCTACACCGCCAAGAGCGTGCGCCGACAGCCGACCTTCTCGCCGCTCGACAAGTCCCGCCGGACCTTCCTCGGCGCCTTCCTCACCATGATCGTCCTTACCAGCGCCTGTGCGGTTTTCTACATCGGGACCCACGTTCAAGCGGTGAACCTCGGGTACAAGCTCAGCCAAGAGCTTCAGAAGAAGGAACATCTCATCGAGGAGAACAAGCGCCTCGACCTCGAGATCGCCCGCCTCAAGTCGCCGACCCGGATCGAAGAGGAGGCTAAAGAGGTTTTCGGCTTGGTCCTGCCCAAGACTCAGCAGGTTTACTACCTGAGCCGCTGGGACGAGGAGCTGAACCTTCGCTTGGCGGCCGCGCCGGAAAAGGCGCCACCGGCCAAAGATTCAGTCAAAAAACCGGTGACCGAAGAAAAGGCGGTCGCCAAGGCTCCCGAGAAAGCGGCCACCGACGCCAAGGTCGAAAAGATCGAGAAGAAGGTCGAGAAAACCGCAACGATCGCCGCGAAACCGACTTCGGCACGTCATTCTGAGGACCCGAATACCCAAAAGAACCTCATACCCACCAAGGCAGTCGGAGATCCTTCGCTGGCGCTCAGGATGACACCGACTAAGACAAGCACCGAGCCCAAGATCGACTCCAGCAAAACTCCGGTGAAGGCAGCGGCCCTTTCGCCAATCGCAAAACCAGCACCAAAAGTGGCGGCCAAGCCCGAGCCGGCCCCAAGCAAGGCGCCGGTCGCCGAGAAACCGGTCAAGCCGACCAAGGTCGCCGAAGCCAAGCCGGAGCCGACGAAAAATCCCCCAGCCGTGAAATCCGATCTGCCGGCGGTGAAACCGGCGCCAAGCAAGACCCTGGCTCAAAACTCCGCGCCGGCGGTCAAAGCCCTCAAGGCGCCGGCGCCGGTTCCGGCCACTGCCAAGAACGAGCCGGTGAAGCCGGCTAAGGCGCCGACGGTCAAACCTTCGGCTGAAACCAAGCTCGCCAAGAAAGAAGAAGTGCTGGTCGCCCGCATCGTCGAAAAGGCGCCGGTCGCCGAGAAATCGGCCAAGCCCAAGGCCGGCCCGGCCCTGGCCTACCAACCCAAGGAAAAGGTGCCGGCGGTCATGCTCGACCCGATGCCCTAAAATCCCATGAACTCCAGCTCGCGCAAGCCAGGCGTTTCGATGAAGAAGGTCCGTTTCAAAATCGGCTTCGTCGGCGTATTTTTTTTTCTGCTCTTCCTCTTGATCGGAGCCCGGGCCTTCGAGCTCCATCTCACCGACAATGAAAAACTGAGCCACCTGGCCCGCAACCAATACCAACGCAAGGTCGTGGTCGCACCGAAGCGCGGCACCATCCTCGACCGCCACGGCGATACCCTGGCCATCGACATTCAGGTCGACAGCCTTTACGCCTCGCCTCACTTGATCGAAAATCCCAAGGCCTTCGCAAAGTCGGTGGCTCCGCTCCTCGGTTGGAGCGAGGCCAAGCTTTTGGAAAAGATCGACGACAAGAAAAAGAAATTCGTCTGGCTCAAGCGGCGGCTCGACGAGGAAGACGCGGCCAAGCTCAAAGATTTGAAGTTGGCCGGCCTCGGCACCCTGCCCGAATACAAGCGCTTCTATCCCAATGGAATGCTCGGAGCCAACTTGCTCGGCGCGGTCGGCTATGACGCCGAAGCTCTTTCCGGCATCGAGATGGCCAAGGACAGCGTGCTGCGCAGCCAAGATCCGCCGAAGCTGATCGAGCAGGATGCCAAGGGCCGCTCTTACTCGCCCTTCGCCTTGATGGGATTGGAACATCCCAACGGCATCGTTCTCACGATCGACAAGACCATCCAATACGTCGCCGAGCGCGAGCTCAAGACGGCGGTCGACAAGGCCAAGGCCGCCGGCGGCGTCGCCCTGGTTCTCGACGTCAAGACCGGCGCCGTCCTGGCCATGGCGGTCCAGCCGACTTTCGATCCCAATGAATATTATAAATACGCGCCCCAGCAGTGGCGGAACCGCATCGTCACCGACATCTTCGAGCCCGGCTCAATCTTCAAAGCGGTGACCGCTTCGATTGCGCTGGAGACCGGCGCCTTTGACCTGAAAAAGACCCTCAACTGCGAGAACGGAGCGATGCAGGTCGGGAAATTCACCATTAACGACACCCACGGCCACGGCGCGCTGAACTTGAACGACATCATCAAATACTCGAGCAACATCTGCAGCTACAAGCTGGCCCAATTGGTCGGAAAGAAGACTTTCCACGAGAAGGTCCGGGAGTTCGGCTTCGGCCAGAAGAGCGGCATCGAGGTGCCGGGCGAAGTTTCGGGCT
>JBIOXX010000203.1:0-7069 GCA_044869875.1 bacterium
CTCGGAAGCGGATAAATATCAATGCCGCGACATCGCTATAAACTTTTTAGCTCAATACCAATTGACTGAAATCATTTTAAAGACTCCAGAAATTGTCGCTCAAATCGTCGATCCGCCGAAATTTTCAGGCCCCCGATCCCCGGGCTTCGGCACCCAACCCCCGATGATGTTGCCCAACGTCGGCGACATTCTTCGCGAGGTCTATGGATTTTCAACGAGCGAGATCGAAGCTTACCACCGCCGGGACAGCGAGCGGCTCGATCGGGCCCGGCAATTGGAAGAGGATATTCGCACCGCCAGTCGAGTTTACGAGCTTTTGGCCAGAGCCGAATCGGGTGAGGCCGAGGCCATGGATCAATTGGTGCTCAACCTGACGGAGCCGCGCGAGGGGGAGGGAACCGAACGACCTTCCGCCAAAGCAACGGCCGAAGTCCTAGGAGCCCTTGCCTTTTTTGGCCATGAGATGGCGCTCACGGCTCTCAAGAACGGCCTAGCCAAAAAGAGCGAGCTTGCCGCCCAAGAAATCAAACAGCTGGAAGACGCCAAACACGAAACCAGTTGGTATCAGAAAAAAGATTAAGCTACTCGGCAGGCACCTCTGCCGGCGCCTCGTAGCCTTCTTCAATATTTTCCGGATTTATCTCCGCCTCTTGCTGATAGATTTCGATCAACTCTCCGAGGGCCGCTGCATCGGGTTCCGAGGCATTGTTTCGGTTCGGAGGCCGAGGTTTCTCGACTTCTTTTTTAATCGTTAAGAGGAGAGCCTCTTGCTGGGCCCAAAGCCCGGTGGGGACAAACAATGTCATCGCTAGGATCCAGGACAAAACCAGCCGCATAATTCCTCCTTTGTCCAGGACCGTCTCTCTAAAAATATACTTCATTATTTCCTTCGCCTTTTATAGGAATCGGCTCTATCGATTCAATTTCCTGCAAGAGAAAGGCTCGCTCTTGCCAAAGACCTGTGATTTCAATAATCTTAGGTTCGATTTCACGCCGGGTGGGTATTCATGAGCCTTTCAGTTCCCTTGTCCGAAACTCTTCGCGCCCCCCAGGTCATGATCTGGATGACCAACGAGGAGCACCGCTGCATCTACTGCAACGAATCGCTCCGCGAGTTTGCCGGTGACATCGACTTGCTGGACAACGGCTGGCAAGAGCTCGTCCATCCCGAAGACTTGAAGAAGGTCCAGCAAAGCCAGAACGACCTCCAAGCCCAACCCCAATTCGGTTTTTTCCGCCAGGAATACCGCTCCCGCCGTCCCGATGGCAGCTATTCTTGGATGCTCGACATCAGCTTTCCCCGGTTCGGCGGCGGCGGCGAATTTCTCGGCTACATCGGATCGGTGGTGGACATTTCCGAGCAAAAACTCGGCGAGGAGGAGCTCAAGAAACGTCAGCTCCGGCTGGAACAGCAGGTCCTCGAGGTCAGCGACCGGGAAAAGCATCGGCTAAGCAAGGGCCTCCAGGAAGACCTCTATCAAAGTCTGAATAGCTTGGCCCTCAAGGCAATGCTCTTGGAGCGCAAGCTTCGCGGCGGTTCGGCTCAACCGGTGGCCAAAGTCGCCTCCGAGATCAGCTCTGAGCTCCACCAGCTCGTTTTCCGGACCAAGGAAATCTCCCAGTCGCTCTTCCCGGCCCTCTTGGTCGACGAAGACTTCTCCTTGGTCATCCAAGATCTCGCCGAAAGGATCGAGGAGCGCTTCAACGTCCGAATCTCCTGCCACCTGAGCTTGGCGGCGACCGCGATGAATTCCGAAAGAAACCTCCATCTCTACCGGATCATCGAAGAGGCCATCGACAATGCCGTCCGTCACGGCAAAGCCCGCCACATCCAAATTTATCTCGACGTCGATCCCGAAAAAAATCACCGGTTGACGATCTGGGACGACGGCGTGGGAATGCCCGAGAAACTGCCGGCCAACCCCGGCTTTGGCATTGGGTTCATGGAGTACCGGGCCAAGCTGCTCGGTGGAAGGCTCCGCATCCAACCTCACCCCAAGGGAGGGACGCTGGTCCAATGTCACTATTGAAGAAAAAACGCGGCTCGCCCAAGAAACAGGCCAAACGGCGGGTTCTCATCGTCGACGAATTCCCGATCATCCGCAATGGCTTGGCCGAGCTCTTCAAGCGCAGCGAGGATCTGATCGTTTGCGGCGAGGCCGAGACTCCGGAGCAAGTCCTGCCGCTAGTCCGCAAGAGCCGGCCCGACATCGTCGTCCTCGAGCTCCTGCTCCGCGGCAGCGGCAGCTTCAGCTTGATCGAGGAGATCCGGCGCGAGCATCCGCGGCTGCCGATCTTGATCTTTTCCTCCGAGAAAGAGTTTTTCCTAGCCCGGCGGGCCTTGGATGCCGGGGCCGAAGGCTACGTCCTCAAACGCGAGGGCCTTCCGGCCATCCTCGATGCGGTGCGGTCCCTGCTCGAGGGCAAGATCTACGTCAGCCCCCATTTGACCGAGAGCCCCTCCGCCCAAGTGGTTCCGCTCGGCGGAAATAAAGGCCTCCGGGGCATTCAAAAAATGAGCAATCGCGAATTGCAGATCTTCCAACTGCTCGGCGAGGGCCAAAACACCCGCGAGATGGCCGACAACCTCGGCTTGAGCGTCAAGACCGTGGAGACTTACTGCTCCCGCCTCAAGACCAAGCTGAACATCCGCAACGTCAATGAGCTGCTTCGCTCCGCGACCTTCTGGATCGCCAAGCACAGCAGTCTCGAACCCCAGCGCTAAGCCTTGTAGGGTTTCCCCTGACACGCGATCGTCGGCCGCCGCGATCGCCCCCAAAAAAGCCCAATTTACCGCGAAAACCGTGGCCCCGACCGCCCACCGCCAGCCGATTTGTAAGAAACCCCCCGTCTTGTCGCAACTAGTCAAAGGATCAGACTGAGCTCATCGCTACAGATTTGAAAAGGAGGATCGACATGGGCTTCTCAAAACTAAAATTTCTCGTTTTAGGGGGTGTCGGGGCTTTGCTGTTGAACGGCGGCCCGGCCATGGGCAACGATTTTTTGAATTTTTGCCTGACCAACCATCAGCCTCCGCCCGGAGTTAACGTCAACTTGCCGGAGGACGATTCGCCGAAAGCCGGCCAGCCCGGTTTTCCGGTCGACGCTTGGGCCTGGAATGCCCACGTTAAAACGTTGACCGGCCACGATTATGCCTTCGGCTTCTTATATCTTTATCTGCCTTTTGACGTCCTGGTGGTCTTCGGCAATATCACCGACGTCGACGCCGGGACTTACCACAACCAAACTTGGGCCACCTTCGGCATTCCCTACGTCCCGACCGAAGACGGCTACCTCGACATTCGCCTGACCGACACCCCGATCTCGCACAAGGCTCCAACCGCCGTGGGCTACGCCGGCGACTACCGGGTCACTCATGAGATCGACGACCTCAAGTTCGACGTGACCTTTCTCAACTTGAAGGATCCGATCTATCATGGCGGCGACGGCTTCCTGCCCTACATCGATCCCAGCACCGGGAATGACGTCGGCAGCAACTACTACTACAGCCGTCCGCGGGCCGCGGTCATCGGTAAAGTCACCGACGGCGGCAAAACAAAGGTAGTCGTCGGCGAAGGCTGGTCCGAACGGCAGATGCCGATCGCCGAGCAGGGCGACCTGAAGATGTTCTGGTACGCGATCCGCCTCGACAACGGCGAGGAGCTGATGCTCTACGACATCAAGATGCGGCAAACCGGCGAGCAGGTGATCCAAACCGGCACTTACGCCTTCGCGCCGCCCTTCTGCGGCTACGAAGAGCTGACCGGCGAGGACTTCACCATGACCACCGGCGGAAGCTTCATCAGCCCGGTCACCGGCCAGGAATACCCCACGGTCTTCTACGCCGACGTCCCCTCGCGCGACATTCACCTCACCTTGACCCCGCTGTTGCCGAATCAGGAAGTGTTCAACACTTTGGGACTCTTCCATTCCTTCTACAACGGCGCCGCCACGGTTGAGGGAACGGTCGATGGCCACCAGGTCTCCGGAACCGCCGAAATCCAAGACTGGATCGGCGGACCGCCCAATCCGGTTTAAGAGCGAGTGAGCTATAGGGTTGACATGACCGGCCGCCCCGAGAGGGGCGGCTTTTTTTTATGACACCGGGCGAAAATGTCGATCCCACCTTTCCCGGCCGTCATGCTAGTATCCGTCACCTAAAATAATGCGAGGGATTGCCATGCAAAAAATCACCAACTGCCTATGGTTCGACAACGAAGCCGAAGAGGCCGTCCAATTTTACACCTCCCTCTTCAAGGACTCGAAGGTCAAGACGACCGCCCGCTACGACGAGGAAGCCGCCAAGACCGCCGGAAGACCGGTGGGAAGCGTCATGACCATCACTTTTCAGCTCCATGGACAGGATTTCATGGCCCTGAACGGCGGACCGGTGTTCAAGTTCTCGCCGGCCATCTCTCTGATGGTCAACTGCGAAACTCAGGAAGAAATCGACCATCTCTGGACCAAGCTCTCGGAGGGCGGAAACACCCAGCAATGCGGCTGGGTCCAAGACAAGTACGGCATTTCCTGGCAAATCGTCCCCGCGATATTGGGAGACCTCATGAGGGATCCGGCCAAAGCGCCCAAGGTGATGAAAGCCCTCCTTCAAATGATCAAGCTCGACATCAAGACCTTAAAGGAGGCCTATGAGCAGCAATAAGACCGTTTGGATCGGACGAATTATTTCGATTTTGATCGCCCCGCTCTTCACTATGAGCGCCGGGATGAAGCTCATCGGCCATCCCGAAGTCGTGAAGGGAATGGAGCACTTGCAACTGCCCCAAACCCTGATTCGACCCTTGGGCATGCTCGAGCTATTCTGCCTGGTGGTCTACCTCATCCCTCAGACCGCGGTCTTGGGAGCGATTCTTCTCACCGGCTATCTCGGCGGCGCCATCGTGACCCATGTCCGAATCGGCGAGCCGATCTACACCCATGTCGGGCTGGGCATTCTGATCTGGCTCGGCATCTGGCTCCGCGACCCGCGGCTCCGGCAGATCCTTCCGCTGCGCCTTACTTCTTCATCGGCTTGTAAGTAATCGCGGCCAAGACCGCTCCTTGAGGGTCCTGGATGACGCAAAAGCGGCCGACGTCGGGAATATCTTGGGGCCCGGCCAGGATTTTACCGCCCAGCTCCTTGGCGTTCTTCGCCGTTTCGTCGACGTTTTCCACCGTCACGTAGCTCATCCAGGCGGTCGGCATCGGCCCGCAGCTCGCCGGCGGCTTGAATACCCCGCCGAATTGGCGGTCGCCGACGCTGGCCACTTCGTACTCGACCGGGGAATTGGGAAAGCGCTGAAAGGTCCAACCGAAAAGGGTTCCGTAGAATTTCTTGGCGGCTTCGGGATCGCTGGTGGTCAACTCAGTCCAGCTCACGGCACCGGGTTTGTTGAAAAGCTCTTCCATAAATCCTCCTGATAATAGGTTATTCTGGCCTAACGACGGTCGGGGATCCTCGGCTCGACATTATATTTGTCGAAAATTATATTTCCAGCTTAACCGCCGCCCCCCTGTCGATTTATCGTCTCTCGCCCGTCGTCAGGGTGAAAAAGGAGGAATCAACCCTATGAAATTCGTCTGCTTAGGTTACATCGAAGAAAACAAATTCGAATCGCTGTCGGAAAGCGATCGCAACAAGATGATGGACCAGTGCTTCACCTACGATGATTTTTTACGGCAGAACGGCCACTTCGCCGGTGGCGAAGCCCTCCAAGGCCCGCGAAGCGCCGCCACCCTGCGTTGGCAGGACGGCAAGGTCACGGTCACCGACGGTCCCTATGCCGAAACCAAGGAACAGATCGGCGGAATCCTGATCCTCGAAGCCCGGGATCTGAAGCATGCCGTTCAATTGATGTCGGAGCATCCCGGAGTGAAGGCCGGGCCCTTCGAGATTCGGCCGGCCGCCGACTTGGGCGATATGGTGAAGGAAAGCGAAAAGCGCCGCGCTCGGCGCTAAAGGCTTCAGTGAGTGTTCAACCAATTCAAGACGTAGTCGGCTTCCTCATGCCAGGTCGGGAGGCCGAGCACGAAGTGGTTCTTGCCCGGAAACTCCTTATACTCAAGGACCGAGCCATTTTGCTTGTACCAAGGAGTGCCCGATCAGGATCGGTTTTTCGGGCAAAGACTTAATCACATCCGCATAATGGTCAACCACCTCGGCCAGCCGGTTCTTGGCGATCGGCGAGTGAGGATGCTGCCGCAGCAGCTCGTCCGGATTGCGCCGGTGACGAAGACGACGTGTTTCGATTGGATAGTTTCCATCGCGATAGTCTACGCTTGTCCCCGGACCTTGACACTCGGAATTTCAGCACCATCTGAGCCCTCCTATGGTCTCCTATCCCGATACTGCTATCCCCGTTTTACCGAGCCGCAACCTGGTTCTCTTTCCGGGCCAAGCCATTCCGATGCTCGTCGGCCGGCCCAAAAGTCTCAAGGCGGTGGAGCGCGCTCTCGAAGGCCAGGGCTGGATCCTGCTGCTCGCCCAAAAAAACAGCAGCGAAAAGCCCGGCATCGAGGATCTATATAAGGTGGGCACTCTCGCCAAGGTGAGCCACCTCTCCGGCGATCCCAAAAAAGGCTATCAGGCCCTGGTCACCGGCCAGGCCCGCTTCGAGGTCGAGAGCTTCTCCGATTCTGCGGAATTGCTCACGGCCCACGGCCGAGCTTTGGAAGATCTCCAGGATATGGAGGAAGGGACTTCCCGGGTCCTGGTCAAACATTTGAAAGAATTGGCCAAAGAGCTTCTCTCCTTCCTGCCCGGCGATTTGCGGAAGCTCGCCGGCTTCATCGACGCGATGGAAGATCCGGTCCTGCTCAGCCACACCGCCTCCCAGCACATCGACCTCGAGCTCGGCCAGAAGCAGGAGCTGCTCCAGCAGATCTCGCTACGCCAGCGCTATTTGAGCCTGCTCGAGCTTTTGGCCAAGCAGAAGGAGGAGCTCAAGCTGCAGAATGAGGTCAACCGCAAGCTCAACAAGAAGCTCGAGCAGGCTCAAATAGCGCTGGCGCAGCGAGATCTGCTGAAGCAGCTCCTGCTTCTGGCCGAGCTCGAGGTCGATGTGCTGGGAGG
>JBIOXX010000204.1:0-7550 GCA_044869875.1 bacterium
CCGAATGTCGCTGCAGACGTCGACCAGCGAATCGGGCTTGAGCGAAACGATTTGGGCTCTCTTTCCGACCCAATCGCCGAGCGCCTTCTCGAGCTCGTTCTCGCTCACCGCGCAGACTTCACATTGGGATTGAGTGACGATGAAATCGGGCTGAAGCGCCTTAAGCCGATCGGCTTCGACCCGGTAGAGCGAAAGTCCGCGCTCGACCAAGCCTTTGACGCTGCGGTCGATTTCCAAGCTGCTGCCCTCGGGCGAAAAGGCCGGATGAGTGAGAACCGGCAGATCCTTCACCCAAGGAGGAAAATCGCATTCGTGGGAACGGCCGACCAGCTCCTCGCGGAAACCCAGCGCGGCGACAATCTCGGTGGCGCTGGGCAGGAGCGAGACGATCCGCATCTTCACTCCAATCCCGAGCCCTTGAGCCGCTCGACGACTTCGGCGTGGCGCTGGCCATTACTGGCCAAGGTCTTGCGGCCGTGGCCGAAGGGCGGAACCATCGTGTAGTCCAGCGGCCGGCCGTCCAAGGCGGTGAAGGTTCCGCCGGCCTCTTCCAAGATGAGCAGCGGCGCGGCGGTGTCCCAGTAACTGACCGGATGGTGGTTGACGTAGAGGTCGGCCTCGCCGCGTACCAAGAGTCCGACCTTGATGCCGACGCTGTTGATCGGCGGCAAAAGCGGTGAGCCGAAGTCGGCTTCGATTTTTTTCAGCGGAGCTTCGGGAAAGCCGGTCGAAACGATCAAAGGCATTTTGGAAAAATCGCGGCGGTCCGAAACCTTGAGCTCGACGGTTTTGCCGGCCGCGCTCATGCTGGCGCCGGCACCGCGCAAACCGCGATAAACCCGGCCTTCCAGCGGATCGACCACCACGCCCAAGAGCGGCCGACCCTGGCGAAGCAGCCCGACCATAACGCAGAAACCGGGAATGCCCTTGGCAAAGGCCTTGGTGCCGTCGAGCGGATCGATGAGCCAGACGTGCTCCGATTTGGCGTCGCCGTCCAAACCGTTTTCTTCGGTCAGGACCGCATGGCTCGGAAAGTTTTTGCGAAGGCCGGCCCGGAGCAAGCGGTCGCTGGCCAAGTCGGCTTCGGTGACCGGCGAGGCGTCGGCCTTGTGGCTGGTCGGGAGGTCCTTTTGGAAGAAAGTCATGACCGTGGCGGCGGCCTCGGCGGCCAAGTTTTCGGCGAATCCCAGCCAAGTCCGCTCTTCGCTCACTTAGACCTCATCTTTGTGGACGACGTGAAGGCCGCATTCCTTGTCATCGCCGTCGATGGCGTTGAACCAGCGCCAGCGGCCGGCTCGCCGCGGCTCGTGGGGACCGATCGGCGTGGTGCAGAGGATGCAGCCCAAGGACTCGTAGCGCCAACCGTCCTTTTCCCAAAAGAGCAGCTTGTGAACCGGGACGCCGTTTTCCTCGCAGTAGCGGCGAAGCCGCTCCTCGGTCCAATCGACCAGCGGAGCGACCTTGAGGATCGGATTCTTGCCGGGACGGGAAAGGATTTCAAATCGTTCGGTGGCGGCTCGGGCCTTGGATTGATCGGAGCGCAGCCCGGTGAACCAAACGTCGAGCGTATCCAAGACCCGCTCGTTGGGTTCGACCTTGCGGACTTGGCAGCAATATTCCTGCTTCTGCTTGCTGTCGAAGAAAAGATACTCGCCGTTCTCGCGGACCATCTCTTCCAGCTTTTGGGGATCGGGCTGAAGCCTTTCGATCTTGAGCGAGTATTTTTTCTCGAGGGCGTCGAAGAGCTCGTAGGTTTCGGGAAAAAGCCGAAGAGTGTCGATGGTCGCAACCCTCGGCTTGATTCCGGCCTTGACCGCAAGATCGATCATCGCGACGCCGGTGAGCTGGCCGCTGGTCACGATGGCCGCCCGGTCGCCGAAGCGGCGAAAGACCTGTCCCAGCAAGGCTTGGGGATCTTCCGCCAGCGCCTTCAGCTCTTCGATCAGGCCTTCATGGACCGGGCTTTTATTCATCCGATTTGGATAATCCCACGCTCCGCCAGCAAATCCAAGACCCGGCGGGTGCTCTCTTCCAAGCTCTCCTGGCCGTTCTTAAGGACCAGCTCCGGCTTGTCCGGCGCCTCGTAGGGGGCGGAGATTCCGGTAAACTCGGGAATCTCGCCGGCTCGGGCCTTCTTATAAAGTCCCTTGGGATCGCGCTGCTCGCAGACTTCGAGGCCGGCGTCGCAGAAGATCTCGAAGAATTGGCCGGGGGGCGCGACCTTGCGGGCCAAGTCGCGGTCGGCCTTGTAGGGTGAGATGAAGGCGGTCAGCGTCACGACGTTGGCTTCGCAGAAAAGCTTGGCGACTTCGCCAATGCGACGGATGTTTTCTTTCCGATCATCGGGCGAAAAGCCGAGGTTGGAGTTGAGGCCGTGGCGGATGTTGTCGCCGTCGAGGACGTAGGCATTGATGCCGTTCTCGATCAGGGCCAGCTCGACCTCGCGGGCGACGGTGGATTTGCCGGACGCCGAGAGCCCGGTGAACCAGACAACCGCGCCCTTCTGTCCGAGCTTTTGCTCGCGCTGCTCGGGGCTCAGCTTTCCGTGGTGCCAGACGATGTTTTTACTTTTAGGTTGGGTTTGAGTCATGAGGCTCTTTATTTTTTCGGAGCCTCGCTGTCAATGGTGGAAATCTCAAGGCCCCGCGAAGACTTGGACGCAGAAAATACGGTTGCCGTCGCTGGTACAACCGACGCCGAGATACTCGAAATTCTTGGAAAGGATGTTCTTGCGGTGGGAGCTGGAATGCATCCAGTCGTCCATCATTTGATCGGAGATGGCTTTGGGGTCGACGAGCCCATTGGCGCTGGAGATGGTATGAAGATTTTCGCCGACACTGCGCTCGAGCTTGGGCTGGTACTTCCTCAGCCGATCGACCACCGATTTCTTCTCGGGGCTGAAATGGGAGAGGTAGTTGCGCTGCATCATGTCCTGGGCATGGTCGCGGGCAGTCTTCACCAGCAGCTCTTCCGAAGCCAGCGACTTGAGCTTTTTAGCCTCGCGAACTCCGTTGGTGCTTTCGAAGATCCGGCTCTCGACTTGGCGCGAAAGCTCGCTCGGGCTAAGGGCCTTGCCCGAGGACTGCTGTTGAAGGTGAAAAGGAATGGCGTCGCTCTTGGCTTCGGCCTTAAAGCCGGGGGATAGACAAAGCAAGAGCGCCGCTATAGAAAAGACTCGTTGGGGTCGAAAGAAAAACCTCATCTGTTGTCCCTTATACGTCTGCCCATTTCTTGAGGATTTATGAAAATCGCCTGCTGGAACGTCAATGGCATCCGCGCCGCCTCCAAAAAGGGTTTCCTGGATTGGCTAGCCAAAGAAAAACCCGACGTGGTCTGCCTCCAGGAGACCAAGTGCCACCCCGACCAGTTGGAGCCGGAGCTGCGCCAGCCCCTAGGTTACAGCAGCCACTGGTCTTCCGCCAAGAAGAAGGGTTACAGCGGCGTCGCCCTCTTCCTCAACCGCCAAGCCCTTTCGGTGGCCGAAGGCTTGAGCCAACCCGAGTTCGACGACGAAGGCCGGACCTTGAGCGCCGAGTTCGAGGACTTCCACCTCATCACCGGCTATTTTCCCAACGGCCAACCCGACCTCGGAAGGGTTCCTTACAAGCTGCGCTACAGCGACACCGTGATGGAATACGCCCACAATCTCCGCAGGAAATCGGGCAAGCCGGTCATTATTTGCGGCGACTACAACACCGCCCACCGCGAGATCGACCTGGCTCGGCCCAAGGAAAACGAGATGAACACCGGCTTTCTCCCCCAAGAGCGGGCCTGGGTCGACAAGTTCATCGCCAGCGGCTTCGTCGACATTTTCCGCGAGCTCACGCCCGATCCTAATCACTACACTTGGTGGTCCTACCGCTCCGGCGCCCGGCCGCGGAACATCGGTTGGAGAATCGATTATTTCTTCATCACGCCGGAGCTGCGCGATCGAGTGCAGAAGGTCTATCACCAGCCCGAAGTCCTGGGCTCGGATCATTGCCCACTCATTTTAGAACTTAAGAGCTAGCGAAGTGCCCAAGATGTGCTTCTTGCTCCAATCGGGATCGGCCTGGTCCATCCGCAGCATGTAGTAGAGATCAAAGACGATCTTCCCGCCAATGAAGCCGAAGGCATTGCCGGCGGCGAATCGATTTTGATTGAAGCCGCCGTTGCTCGGCTCGACGAATATTTCTTCGGATAAATATGGCGAAAACGAGACCGGCTTGGCCTTGATCGGAAAGGCCACCTTGAACCGGGAGCGATAGCGAAAGCGAGTCTCATCGGGGAAGATCCGGACCTCGAAGCGCTGGCGGTTCGAGCCTTCGACCGGGCCCAGCCGGCCGATGAATTCGACTTGGGGGATGAGCCGGTTCTCCCGCGGCTTCCCATCGGTCTTTTCGAAGCGATAGAAGAAACCGGGCTTGAACCACTTAAAGACCCGGTAATCGAAGCCCAGGGTTGTATTGAAGGTAATGTAGTTGCTGGCGTTGTCGCCAAAACGATTCTCGGTCGCCCAGTGTAGGGTCCAAGGCGAATGCCCGAAAGGATGCGCGTATTTCAGCTCGGTCCAGAGTTGAAAATCGCTGGCGGCCTGGGCCGAAGCGGCCAGGCCGATGCCCAAAGCGGCAAGGATGCCGCAGATCGTTTTCCTCATTAAACACCCCCATCTAAGGTTTGAGCTCTAATTGCGGGAGCTACGAAAAGGCCTCGGGCCGATTCGGTGAATTCGAGGTGAATTGTACTAATTAATATTGAAAATACATTTCATTAATGAAATTCCATTTTTCTTTGACAATCCTAAAAATATTTCCTAAATCCCCACCTTAGTTGAAATTAACTTTCAAATACTGGAGGGCGCGATGAGTCACGAATGCCGGAATAAACCTAATTATGCCGTCTCGATCTGCCCCAGTGGCCACGCCACCCTCTACTTGGGCCGCAGCGCCTTCTTCCTCGAGGTCGAAGAGCTGAAATCGCTGGTCGAAGCGGCCCAAGAAGTTTTGGCCAAGCATGAGCAGCGCCATGAGGAAATTCCCGAGCATTACGGCTCTCATCTCGCCCACTAAGGAGTACCATGCGGACCTTTTCCCTGAGCCCCGAAGTTGAAAGCCTTTACCGCCAGACCATCGATCGGGCTTGTAGCCGTCAGTTCATCATCGAGTGGTCCAGCGAGTCCGAGGCCATCGACCAAATCAACAACGCTTTTTGGGCCGCTGCCGGCGTCAATGAGCGCGCCGCCGGCGAAGCCGCTCCCGACGAAAACCGGGCTCTCGATCTCTCCGAAGCTCGATTGGCCATCGCCGCCCTGAACCTCGCGGCTGACGGCGATCGCCTGATCGCGGCCGACGAGGGCCGCGCGGCCTATGACCGCTTGCAGGAGACGATCGGCGCGATGGTTCCAGCGCCTTACTTCGGCCAAAGCTCGGCCGAATTTTTGATGGCTCAATGCTCGGGCCGGGGCCGAGGGTGGCGGAGAATTCGCGACGAGAGCGTCCAACGCGACATCCGAGCCAATTTTCGGAATGACAGCGTCACCGCGCTCGATGGCCGCCCCGGAATGGGTCCGGTCGACGCCGTTTTCGCCGCCTACGCCTACAACTCTCAAGTCGGCGGCGCCGATGAGACCATCGGCTTCAATGACGCGATGTTCGCCTCGGCGTCGATTGAAAGCGCGCTTCGTGGACTCACGACCTACTATTCTTAAAAAGCTTCCCAACAAACCCGCTAAAAACGGGGCCCGGCTTTTTGCCGGCCCCGTTTTTTTATGGCCGGAAACTTTTCCATTTCGACTCCGATAAACTGAAAGCTGTTTTCATATAAGGACAAGAGGGCTGAAAGAAGGATGCGATGGGGGACGAATTTCGCTGGAATATCGGTGGGATGGGCGTGCTTCCGGCCAATTTTGAGGAGGTCACGACCTACCCTTTGGGCTTCAAGCTCGAGGGCGGTCTCGGCGTCCAATACGAGCCGGTCTTTCTCGAAGCCACCCTCGAAGGCAGCGTTCATGACGTCGATGCCTCGCCGCTCGGGGTCGATCACTACGACGTCACCACGCCTTTCAATTTCACCCTGAGCGGCGGTCTCGCCATTCGCGACTCTTTCTTCCTCCGGCTGGGCCGGCATCACTACGAGAAAACCGAGGTCGAAGCGCTCCTCACCAATCGGGCCTACAGCACCGCGGCCAATTTCGCAAACACCGTGCCCGAGCTGGGCATCCTCGGCGCCGAAGCCCTCTATCAGATCAACGAAGATGAAGGCAGCTTACGCCAGCTGAAGACCAATGTCGCCTACTTCTACAGCAAGGATCGCTCCCACTTCGGCATCATCGAAGGCTTGGTCACTCTCGGCCTCGAAGAACACAGCGACGCGCCGACCTTGACCTTGGCCGCCTATGGCACGGTCCAGCCCGAAGCCGAGGCCAGCTCGATCAAGGCCCGCGAGGGCTTGGTTCACGGCCAGGGGCTCGCCGGCTCCTTCGATTATAGATTTTTTTCAGGGGCCGTCGGTTTCACCCATCGCTACGGCGTTTTCCCAGCCGAGGCCTCGGAGGAACGCAGCGCCGTCACTTTGGCGATTACGCTGGCGCCGGATAATTTTCTCTTCCGCGGCGCCTACTCTTGGATCACCCAGGCGACCACTCCTGACGGCCAATCCCATCCGCCGATCGCCCAAAGCGAGAATCATTTCGAGATCTCGGTCGGCTATCACCCGAGCGATTCCTTCCTAGTCTCGGCTGGATATCGCGGCGCTCACGGCGACCGCTACGCCTCGAATCAGATTTTCATGGGACTTCAGACGACCTTCGCCGGCGCCGTGCCTTTCGCCAAGGATCCGACGGCCCGCTAGGGCTATTCGTAGTCTTCGTTCAGCGAATTCAAGAACTTCACCAACAGCGGCAAGTTCTCGCTCCGCAAGGCCATGCCTTGGAACTCGGCCGGCGGATTGCGCATCGCGCCGCTCCGGGCCTGCTCCGAAAACTGGAGATAATGCAAGGCTACGGCCTCAAGGGTCGGGAACTTCCCGTTGTGCATGTAAGGACTGGAATGGCCGGTGTCGCGGAGACCCGGCGTCTTGAAGATGGCCAAGGCCAAGGGCAAGAGCTCCTGGGCGGTGCAAGGCGAATTGACGTCGTTCAAGCGGCGGCAGAGCAGATCGCGCAAGGCGGCTTGAGGCTTGGGCACGGCGTCGTTGGCGAAGACGTTCCACAAGCCGAGATCGGTCCGCTCGGGATGATCGGCAGTTGGGATGCTGAGGAAAACGCCGGTTCCTTCAGGATAGAATTTCGAGGCCGGCAACCAGGTCTGGGGATCGGCTTGGCGAGCAGCGTAGTCCGGAACGAAGAGGGCCTGGAAGGCGCTGTCGCCGTGGAATCCGTTGTACTCGCGCTGGGTGACGCCGGTGTTGTGGAAGCTGAAATCGGTGAAGGCCGGCGCCGCGTGGCAGGCGATGCAGTTGCCGATGCTGCCACCGGCAAGCTTTTCCGGTCCCAGCGGCAAGGCGTCGGGCTCGCGGAAGAAGATCCTCATTCCCTCGAGCTCAGTCGGGCCGAACTCGAAGGCCTGGTCGTG
>JBIOXX010000205.1:0-3902 GCA_044869875.1 bacterium
GCCAGCGATATTCACGTCGAACCCTTCGAGAAGGAGCTGGTGGTCCGCTTCCGCATCGACGGCGTGCTCTATGACATCACCCATCCGCCGAAGAAGGCCCAAAACTCCGTCATCAGCCGCATCAAGATCATGGCCAATCTGAACATCGCCGAGAAGCGGCTGCCCCAAGACGGCCGCATCCGGATCAAGGCCGCCGGCAAAGACATCGACATCCGCGTTTCGACCTTGCCGACCAGCTTCGGCGAGTCGGTGGTCATGCGTCTCTTGGATAAGAGCAAGGTCCTGCTCGACCTTGGCGCCATCGGAGTCCAAGGCAAGGCGCTCGACACCATGCTGGATTTGATCAACCGCAGCCACGGCATCATCCTGGTCACCGGCCCCACCGGTTCCGGTAAGACGACGACCCTTTACGGGATGCTCTCCCAGATCAATACCACCGACTTGAAGATCATCACCGTCGAGGACCCGGTCGAGTATCAGCTGCCCGGCATCAATCAAATTCAGGTCAATTCGAAGATCGACCTGACTTTCGCCGGCGCCCTGCGCTCCATCCTGCGCCAGGACCCCGACGTCGTGATGATCGGCGAAATTCGCGACCGGGAGACGGCGGAGATCGCCATCCAAGCCTCGCTCACCGGCCATCTAGTTATTTCTACCCTGCACACCAACGATTCGGCTTCTTCGGCGACCCGTTTGATCGACATGGGCGTCGAGCCCTTCCTCGTCGCCTCTTCGGTGATCGGGATCATCGCCCAACGCCTGGTCCGCACCCTCTGCAAGGAGTGCCGCGAGCGCTATGCGCCGAGCGATTTCGAGCTGATGCAGCTCGGCGTGACCCGCGAAGCCCTGGCCGGAAGGAACATCTACAAAGCCAAGGGCTGCGCCGCTTGCCTCGACACCGGCTATTCCGGCCGGATGGGCGTTCACGAAATCATGTTGATGGACGACGACGTTCGGGCCATGGTGATGAAGAACGCCGATGCGCCTACGGTCAAGCGCCAGGCGATGGAGAAGGGCATGAAGACCCTGCGCGAAGTGGCCGCCGACAAGGTCTTGCAGGGCGAGACCACTATCGAAGAAATTATGCGGGTGACGCAGGAAGACGTGGCTCGCGCTTAATATTTCCCATTCATGGCTGTATTTTCCTACAAAGGGATGGACGCCGCGGGCAAGAAGGTCTCCGGCATCATAGACGCCGAAAACCTCAAGGCGGCCCGGGCCAAGCTGCGCCGGGCCAACGTCTTTCCGACCGAGGTCAATGAGGGCGGAGGGAGAGGTGGCGGCGGCGGAGCGGCCGGCGGCGGTTTCAGTTTCAAAAAGTTTTTCAATAAGGCTTCGGTTAGCGACGTCGCCAACATGACCCGTCAGCTCTCGACCTTGATCAACGCCAATATTCCCTTGGTCGATGCGCTCTCGGCCCTAGTCGAGCAGATCGAGCAGCCGATGTTGAAGTCAGCCCTCTCCGAAATCCGCGAGAAGGTGAGGGAGGGCGCCCGGCTGGCCGATGCGATGCGGGCTTATCCCAATATCTTCGGCGACCTTTTCATCAACATGGTTCACGCCGGCGAAATCTCGGGAGCTCTGGACACCGTCTTGCTTCGTCTCGCGGACTTCACCGAAGGCCAGGCCCGTCTCAACAGCAAGGTCCGAGGAGCCCTGACTTATCCCTTGGTCATGGGGGTCGTAGGCATGGCCTTGATGGGATTCTTGCTGGTCTTCGTCGTGCCTAAGATCGTCAAGATCTTCGAGGATACCAAGGCGACCCTGCCTCTGCCGACCCGGATCCTGGTCGGCTTGAGCGGATTCGTTCAAAGCTACTGGTACTTGGTGATCTTGGCCGGCATCGGCCTCTATTTCGCGTTCAAGAAATATAAATCCAAGCCCAAGGGCCGAAGGGTCTTGGATAAGATGAGTTTAAAGGTGCCGATTTTCGGCGATATGTTCCGGATGATCGCGGTGAGCCGCTTTTGCCGGACCCTTTCGACGCTGATGGCCGCCGGTGTCCAGCTCATGCCTTCGCTCGATATCGTCAAGGGCATCGTCGACAACATGATTTTATCCGAGGTCATCGAGGAGACCCGAAACTCGGTCAAGGAGGGCGAATCGATCGCCGAGCCGCTGAAGCGAAGCGGCCAATTTCCGCCGCTGGTGACCCATATGATCTCGATCGGCGAGAAGACCGGCGAGCTCGAAACCATGCTCGAAAAGGTGGCCAATACCTACGACGACCAGGTCGATACCAAGGTCTCGACCCTGACGACCCTGCTCGAGCCCCTGATGATCGTGGTGATGGGTGGTATCGTCGCGGCCATCGTGCTGTCCATCCTTTTGCCGATTCTCAAGTTAAATCAAATGGCTCGCTAAGTTTGCTGGACGTGTTAAAAAGATTGAACAATATGGAACATTTGGACAATATCTGCCGTTCTCCAAAACGGGAGGATTCTACGAATATCTTAAGGAGGGTTTTTATGTCCCATCGGGGAGTCGCTCAAACTATTCGTCACGAAGCCGGTATGACCCTCATCGAAATCATGGTCGTCGTCGCCATCATCGGCTCGATCGCGGCCTTGGTCACGGTCAACGTCTTGAACTACCTCGACGAATCGAAGGTCGAGACGACCAAGATCCAAATCAAGAACGTCGAAGGCGCTCTCGACCAATACAAGCGCCGCCACGGCGCCTATCCGACCACCGAGCAGGGCCTGGCTGCCTTGGTCAGCAAGCCCACCGTCGGCAAGATCCCCGACAACTATCCGCCCGACGGCTACCTCAAGTCGCTTCCCAAGGACGGCTGGGGCAATGACTTCGTCTTTACTTCTCCGGGCACGGCGGGACACAAGATTGAAATCATCTCCTACGGCGGCGATGGGCAGGAGGGCGGCGAAGAATTCGACGCCGACATCGCGAACTACGAGGTCAAAGAAGAAGGCGCCGCGGAGTAAGCCGACCTAAGGCAGGCGCTTGTGACAGATTCACGGCAGCGCGGATTCACGCTGATCGAAATCATGATCGTGGTCCTTATCATCGCCCTGATGATGGGACTCGGCGTAGCGGTCCTCTTTCCGGGTAACGAGGCCAAGCTTCGCGACCAATCGGCCCAGCTCGCCGGCACCGTCAAATTCCTCTACAACGAAGCCGCCATCAAAAATCGCTACTATCGGCTGGCTTTCGATCTCGACAGCCAGAGCTATCGGGTGGAGTCCAGCGAGCAGCCTTATTTGGTTCGGATGGTCGACGAGTCTCAGAAAAAGAAGGATGCCGAAAAGAAGCCCGAAGGGACGCCCGAGGGGGCCTCTTTTGCCCAGGAAGAGGGGCTCTTGGTCAAGCCGGTGCGCTTGCCGTCGGGGATCAAGTTCAAGGACATCAGCGTAATGCATTTGCCGACCCGAGTCGAACAGGGAAAGGTCGAGGTTTATTTCTTTCCCAACGGATTCGTCGAGCCTTCGGTGATCAACCTGACCGATGAGGACGAGGAAAACTTCTATTCGCTCCAGCTCAATCCGATGACCGGGCGGGTGAAAATCCGCAGCGAATATTTCGAGGTCAACCCCGAGGATCTTTCGACCAATCAAGGCGGCGAGGTGGTCCAATGAAACGCCCTCGCGCCGAAGCCGGCTTCACTCTGATCGAGATCATGATCTCGCTCTCGATCTTGGCGATCACCCTGGTGTCGATCTACGTTGCCCAGGGCAACTCGCTGCGGGCCAGCGGTCGAGCCGAAAATATCCAGATCGCCTCGGGTCTCGCCCGGCAGAAGATGACCGAGAAGATGCTCGAGCTGCAGAAAGACTTGGACAAGGGCAAATTCCCCGACGGGGGCACCGAGGATCAAGGGACCTTTGAGCCGCCGCTCGACCGCTTTCGCTGGGAGTTCGCCGTCAAGAAGGTCGAGATCCAAGTCG
>JBIOXX010000206.1:0-6092 GCA_044869875.1 bacterium
GCTTTCGATGCCTTGGCCACCTTGCTTCAATTCCGAGTTGGTTCGCGGTTGGCCGATCAGGCCTTCGGCTCGACTTATCAAAACGCGATGCGGGAGATGCAGGTGCGCAGCGAGAGTATCCTGCCGAGAACGCCCAGCGCTCGAGAGTTTTTTGGCATCGCTGCGGAGAACGGAGCCCTGCAACCGGCCTTCGCCGGCCCCGAGCTGCCGAACATTCTCCAAATGTCGAGTCAGCCGCCCAAAGGTCTTTCGACGCCGCTTCTGCCGCCGGCCCTGGCCGGCGAGCCGTCGCGAGTTTCGCGTCGCCCTCGGCCTTCTCAAGTTCGAACCCTCCCCACCGCCGCCGAAGCACTGCAACAATTGCGCGAGCTCGCACCTCAAGCCAGAGCCCGACGGCTCAAGGAAATTTACCAGCGGGGCCAATTGGCCTTGGTCGGCTTGGAAGCCGAGTATCAAGCCCGTGGCTCGGCCGACGTCGGTGAGTTCGCCAGCGCTCGCAAGCGGCTGCAAGACTTAGAAAGCGAATTTGATCTTTACTACCAAGCCGAGGTCGGCAAGACGCCGGCCGAGCAACGGTGGGAACGTTTTCAGGAATGGCAAAACCAACTCTATCCGGCCGATCCGGCCGGTCTGGCCCGCGTCCACAATATCGCTCGCGCGATGGGCCTGCCCGATCTCTTCGCTTTCAAGGCCGAAGCGATCAGCCTCAAGGCCCGGGTTCGGCGCAACCAAGAGGCGGCCGACTATTACCATGACCTTTCTTTGGTCCGGAATTTTTTGCGGGAGCAAGGTTTGAACCGGGCCGACGCCTTTAACGGCGACGGCAAATTGTTCTCGAACCTTATCCTGCACGGCGACGGCAATTGCGTCACCTTGTCGTTGCTCTTCGCTCATTTCGCTGGACGGGTTGGACGGACTTTGGAAATCGGACTTCTGCCGCGCCATACTTTTCTCGTGACCAAGACCGGCGGCGCCATCGACAGCATCTTGGATTTCGGCATGGTCCTCTCCAAGCCTTATTTGGCGCGGGCCATCGGGCCGGAGCTAAAGGCCTTTCCGGCTCATCATCTCTTTACTTTACATCTTTTGAACTTGGGTAAGCTCGGGGTGGATCGGGGCGAATACGGGCCGGCCGAAGCGACTCTTTCCTTAGCTCGGGATCTCCTGCCGGACAACCCGCGGCCCTATCTTCAGCTTGGCCGCCTCTACCAGCACCGGGGCGATATCGAGCTGGCCTTCCAGAATTATCGAACCGTTCACAGCCTCCATCCGACCGACATGCATCGCTACAATAGTCTTCGGGTCCAGGCCTGGGATCGGATGGCGGCCGGCGAATACCGCGAGGCCGAACCGACCTTAAGGAGGATGAACGATCTCCATCCGACCGACATGGACGTTCTCCGTGCCTTAAAGCTCGTTTTCGAGCGGACCGGCCGCGCCAGGTCGCCGGAGATGCAGAACATCATGGCCATCATGGCCTTTGAGGGCGATTGATAAATTTCTTGGAACCTGATTTTCTGACCCGGTGCTCGACTACCTCGTTTTAACTCTCCACATCCCGGCTGCTTTTCAAGAAGATGTCGGCGCTTGGCTTTTCGCCCGGACTTGCCTCGGCTTGGAATATCAGGAGGATAGTGGTCGCCTTCGCGCCTATTTTTCGGCCGAAGCCTGGAACCGCCGACTGGCCGAGGAATTAAGGACTCGTTTCCCGGGCTCCTCCATCGAAGCCGAGACTTCGATCCGGCTGCCTTCGGCCGATCAATGCTCGCCGACGATTCGGACGATCCATCTTGCCGACGAAGATTTCCGGCTCCTAGCCGGGCCGGCCTTCGGCAGCGGCGCCCATCCCACCACTAAGCTCTGCGCCGAGCTATTGCGGACCGCCTCTCCTCGGGGACTTCGAGTCCTCGACGTCGGGACCGGCACCGGCATTTTGGCCCTCCTCGCCGATCGGCTGGGCTCGGCGGCCGTCGACGCGGTCGAAATTTCGCCGGAGGCTCGGGAGAACGCCCAGGCCAATTTCGAATTGAACAAGACCGGTCCGATTTCACTCCACTCCGAGTTGAATCAGGTCGCGGGGCACTACGACTTGGTAATGGCGAATCTCCTGACTCCGACGATCATGCACATCGGCGAGGAAATGCTCCGACGTTTGAAGCCCGATGGCGCTTGGATTATCTCCGGCGTCACCGCCGGCGAGAAGGCGATGCTCCTCGAGCGTTTCGCGGGCAAGATCCGTTTGGACCGTGAGGTTCGGGAAGAGGAATGGCTGGGAATGAAATTTTCGCTCAAGAGCCCCAGCGAAAGCGGGTCGTGACCTTGATGTCGGGGTGGATCGACTGAGCCACCGGGCAGGTGTGGGCGGCCTTTTCCAGAGCTTCGACCTGGGCCGGCTGGGGCTGGACCGGCGCGGCGATGTCGACGTTCAAGGCGGCGACGCGGCGCGGAGCGTCGGTCGACATGATCTTCTCGACTTGAATTTCCATTCCCTCGAGCGGGATCTTCTCGCGCCGGGCGACGATCCCCATGATCGTGGCCATGCAGCTGCCGAGACCGGTGGCCAGTAGGTCAGTCGGCGAGAAGCTCTCGCCCCGCCCCTGGTTGTCGACCGGGGCGTCGGTAGTCAGCTTGGTTCCGGAAGGCTCATGGCGGGCATTCACTCGCAAGTCGCCTTCGTATTTCAGCGCGATTTTCACCATAAAGGTATTTTAATGCAGGGTGTAGCCGGGCGCCAGCTCGAAGCCCGCGATCTCGGCGTCGAAACGTTCGCCCTTGTCGAGCCGGACCATTTGGTAGGTGCCGCGCATCTGGCCGGTCGGCGTCTTGAGCGGGCAGGCGCTGGTGTATTCGAAGGATTCGCCGGCGGCGAGAACCGGCTGCTCGCCAACCACCCCCGGGCCTTTGACTTCTTCGACGTGGCCACCGCCGTCGGTGATGACCCAATGGCGGCTGACGAGTTGAACCGTGGTTTGGCCGCGATTGGTGATTTTGACGTGGTAGGCGAAGAAGTAATATTCCTCTTCGGGATTGCTGCGGTCGGCGAGAAATTCACTTTCCACCTCGACCAGGACGCCCTGGGTTTCGGCCGTCGAGCGAGGGTTCACGGTATGCTTCATGGCGGGCTTTCCTAGCCCTAATTTGGGGGCTCGCGCCAGCCCTTTTTCAACTTCTTCAAGAGCCAGAGCGGGCCGATCAAGAGATAGGCAGGGTTGGAGAAGAAGGCCGGCGGCTTGCCTTCGACCGCGTGGCCGACGAACTGAAAGATCCATCCGACCACGAAGAGGATCAACGCCACCTTCCAGTTGAAGAAGAACCAGGGCAGGCTGACCACGATCATCGGAATCCCGATGGCATGCATGACGTGGTTGAAGGGGTGGGTATGGGAACGCCGATAGTTCTCGATCAGCTCATTGAACCGAGATGGCGACGTAGCGGGCATACATGAATAGAACCACAAGTCCGACCAGGGCATCAAGAGTGGGTCCCCAGATAAGAACGAAGCGGTTGGGGCGCTGTCCGGGCTTGGGCCGGAACGGTAGGGTGGCCAGCATGAGCAGGCGGCCGGCCAGGAAGGCGAGTAGAAGGTAGCCGAGGCATTCCCAGAGGCCGGGGTAGACCGCGGCAGCGTCGATTTTCCGGCCCAGCCGGCCCTCGAGGTAGGGATGAGAGAGCAGGCGGAAGAGCAGGCCGCCTCCGATTAAGACTTCCATTCCCGGCGAGCCGGCCAGAAAGCGGCCGATGAAGGGAAGGAAGGAGAGGAGGCTGATCGCCAAGGCGGCGATCACGCCGGCACGGATAGCCACCATCAGAAAGGGCTCGATGTTGGCCCAGGAGGCCCGCGCTTCGAGGCCCAGGAGAACCGGAGTCAGCCAGGCCAGCAGGCAGCCCAACGCCAGAGCCTGAAAAAGTACGCCGAAAATTTGGGCGAGGCAGCCGGCCGAAAGGGCATCCTCGTTTTCTTTCTGGGCCGAGGTCCAGCGCAGGGCGCCGTGAAAAACGGCCTCGGCAACCAAGAAAAGCAGCGTGGCGATCAGCACGTCGCCATTGCCGAGCGCCTTCAGTCCATGCCATAGGCTTTGCCAAAACATGGGCGGGTTATAAGCATGGCACCGAATCGCGAAAAGAAAATTCTCTACCGCGGAAAATATTTGCAGCTCTGCGAAAGCGAGGGCTGGGAGTGGGTCGAACGGGTCGGCTGCAACGGTGTCGTGATGATCCTGCCGCTGACCGAAGCCGGCGAGGCGGTGTTGATCGACCAGTATCGGGTGCCCTTAGGGAAGAGGGTGGTGGAATTCCCGGCCGGTCTGGTCGGCGACTGCGAGGCGTCCGAGGAGAGCTTGGAGACGGCGGCTTTGCGGGAGTTGGAAGAGGAAACCGGCTTTACCGCCGAGTGGTTGACCCGGGTGGCCTTCGGTCCGCCCTCGGCCGGCTTGAGCCCGGAGTCGGTCGACGTCTTTCTCGCCACCGGCTTGAGTCGAGTCGGCGAAGGTGGCGGCGATGAGACCGAGGATATCGAAGTGGCGGTGGTGCCCTTGGCCGAAGTCGAGGGGTGGCTGGAGAAGAAGATCGCGGAAGGGTGTTTGATCGATCCTAAGGTGTATGCGGGATTGTATTTTTTGAAACGGGAGGAAGAGCGGCCCTAAAGGGCCTTGCTACGGGATCTCGTAGCAAGGGGCTTTAGCCCCGCTCCCCAGGAACTCACCTCCGAAACAACCAATAATAAATATACCCAAAGGTCTCGCGGACCAGGAATTTGAATCGGTTCCAGCGGCTTCGGACCAAGGTTTGGGGCACCGGCGCCGGTTCGGCCCGGAGGCCCACGTCCTCAGCCATCAACATCGCCCGCTTGAGATGGAGGGGATCGCTGACGATCAAGACGCGGGCGCCGGGATCGGGCAAGACCTTCACCGCCTCGCGGAAATTTTCCAAGGTGCGCATCGAAAGCTCTTCGACGAGGATGTCGGCTTCGGGCAGGCCACGCTCGATGGCGTAACGCCGCGCCACCTCGGCCTGGGAGATTTTTTCGGGGACATTGGCTCCGCCGGTGAAGAGGATCTTCTTCACCTTTCCTTCGCGGTAGAGATAGAGTGCATAGTCGACCCGAGCTCGAAAAACCGGCAGCATCTTGCCGTCCTGGCTCCGGGCGCCGAGAACCAGGGCGATGTCGGCCGGCGGGGGATTGAGATGGTTTTGGGGATAACGGGCGATGCTCATGGCTACCAGCGTCAGCAAGATGGCCGTGCCGAGGAAGACGAAGCCCAGCCGGTGCTTCCAAAGCCGACGCCTTGGTTTACTCTCCGATGATCTTGACGAGGACTCGCTTCTTGCGACGCCCATCGAACTCTCCGTAGAAAATTTGCTCCCAGGGCCCGAAGTCCAGCTCGCCCGCGGTGACCGCGACCACTACTTCCCGGCCCATGACTTGGCGCTTGATGTGAGCGTCGGCATTGTCCTCGCCGGTGTCGTTGTGCCGGTATTGACGGATCGGCTCGTGAGGCGCCAGGCGCTCGAGGAAAACCTCGAAGTCATGGTGCAAGCCCGACTCATCGTCGTTGATGAAGACCGAGGCGCTGATGTGCATCGCGTTGACCAGGACCAGTCCTTCGCGAATGCCGCTTTCCTCGAGCGCGGCCCGGACCTGGGGCGTGAGGTTGACGAAGGCCCGGCGGGTCGGGACGTTGAGCCAAATTTCTTTGCGGAAGGATTTCATAAGGAGTTGAAAGCCTCGCCCATTTTGACGGGGCCTGTCCGGGCTGCTCCCCCACCGTGCTCGCAAGCTGCGCGCGGCGGGGGACTCCCGCCCGGCCACCCATCAAAATGGGCGAGGCTTTCGAGCTATTTCATAGCAGGGGATAGCTCGCTTCGCGCCGATAGACCGAACCTTTAGGAGATTGGTGGCTCGAGTACAAGTGAAACTCGCCGACCTCGAAGCTCTCGGCGTTGAAGTCGCGATGCTTGGCGAGAAAGGCCCCGACCTCGCGCGGCGCCGGAAATTTGCATCGCCCCAGGGTGAGGTGGGGGACGAAGGCCTTGGTCTCGGGCTTAAGACCCCGAGCCTGCAAAGCGGTTTCGATCCCGTTTTGCAGATCGAA
>JBIOXX010000207.1:0-2413 GCA_044869875.1 bacterium
CATAGCCGAGAGGCTTGTTTTCGAGGCGCCGGGGGTCAATTCCACGGCTAAGGAGCCCTGCAACCTCCTCCAGCCAGCCCCGCTCGAACATCGTCGCCACCCGCCTGGCGATCCGGGCCCTCAGCTCAGCCCGGTCGGGCTGCAGCCAGTAACTCTCCACTGGGTACCTCAACTGCCTCGGGCGCTCCCTGCGAAGCAAGCGCGAAGGCGCTTGGCCGGTGATCCGGGCGATCTCGAGATAGCGGACCAGCCGAACCGGATCGGTCGGCGGCACCCGGGCCGCCACCGTCGGATCGATTTCTTGCAAGCGGCGGTGCATCTCTCCGCCGCCGCCAGCTTCCCATTCAGCGTGGAGGCCGCTCCGAATCTCGGCATCGCGCGGCGGAAGCTCGTCCAAGCCTTCGCAAAGAGCCTTGAGATAGAGCCCGGTTCCGCCCACCACCACCGCCAGCTTGCCGCCCTGCCCCAGCTCGGCGATCTTGGCATCTGCCAAGCGGCTGAATTCGGCGGCGGTCATGCCCCGGCCCGGTTCGCAGAGGTCGAGCAAATGTTGGGGGACTCGGCGTTCGACCAGCGGAGTTTTACCGGTTCCGATGTCGAAGCCGCGGTAAAATTGCTGGCTGTCGGCATTGAGGATCTCGCCGCCGCGCTGCAGGGCCAGCTCTTCGGCGAAACCGGTCTTTCCGGCGGCGGTGGGCCCGGCCACCAGGACGATCGTCGTTTCGCTCACACGATCCTCTTGAACCACTTCTCGATCTCCTCGGCGGCGATTTCGACCATGACCGGGCGGCCATGGGGACAGTGATAAGAACGCGGCGTGCCCTCGAGCTGCTGGAGCAAGGAGCGCATCTCATCCTCGGCTAATCGATGGTGGGCACGGATTTGCCGGTGGCAAGCCATGGTGGCCAAGACGTGGTCGATGCGCCCCTCGAGGCCGGCCAGCGGGTGCTCTTCCAGCTCCTCGGCGAGCTCCCGGAGCAGGGCCAACCAATCGCAATCTTTCAATAAAGTGGGATGGGCCTTGAGCACGAAGGTGTTCTCGCCGAATTCATCGACGGCAAAACCGAATTTTTCCAAACCCTCAAGGCAGGAGCGCAGCTTGGCGGCCTCGCCTTCGGCGAATTGAAAGGTCAGCGGCGTAAGCAGGCCCTGCTGGGCGAGCTTGCCGGCGAGAAAGGATTTTTTCAGCTGCTCGAAGCCGATCCGCTCGTGAGCGGCGTGCTGGTCGATGAGCAGCAAGGAGCCGCGGCTCTCGCAAACCAAATAGGTGGCGTCGAATTGGCCGATGAGGCGAAGCTCCTGAAAGTCGAGCATTCCGACCTTGGCTTGCTTGGTTAGCTCCGCTTGCCGGGGAAGCGGAACCGTTCCCAGCTCCGGCTGCGGAGGCCGAGCCATGAAACCTTGCAGAGCCGCACGAACTCTTTCTTGGGGCTCGGACCAAATCCGGCCCTCGGGTTCGGCTTGGGCCAAAGGAAACTCGGTTTGTCCCTGTTTCCAAGGCGCCTGATCGAGCCGATGGCGAATCGTCTCCGAGATCAGATGGTGGATCACGTTGGAATCGGAAAAACGGACCTCGCGCTTGGTCGGATGGACGTTGACGTCGACCCGCGACGGATCGACCTCGAGATGGAGCACCGCCATCGGAAACTGCTGGGTCATGAGCAGGCCCCGATAGCCCGAGACAATGGCGTGGTTGATCAGCCGGTCGTGGACCAATCGACCATTGACGAAGACGTAGAGGTGGCGATTGCTCTTCTTCGAGAAATTGGGATGGCCGATCAGGCCGCGGAGAGCGACTCCCGAGACCTGGCGCTCCAAGGAATAGAGCACTTCCATCGTCTCGCGCCCGAAGAGGTCGAGGATTCGCCGCTTGGGATCGTCGGCCCGAGGGCAGAAAAGCGAGGTCTTGCCGTTATGCTCCAAGCGCCACTCGACATCGAGGCGGTGAAGGGCCATCGCGGTCAAAAAATCGGCGACGTGGCTCCATTCGGTTTCGGGTCGCTTGAGGAATTTGAGCCGGGCCGGAGTGGTCGAAAAGAGATCCTTGAGCTGGATCCGAGTGCCGCGGCTGAGCGCGGTTTCTTGGAGCTCCCCTACTTTGCCGGCCCGCACTTCGACGGCGTAACCCAGAGGGTCCGAATTTTGAGTCGCGCTTTCGAGCCGGAAGATGCCGGTGCTGGCGATGGCCGGAAGAGCTTCCCCGCGAAAGCCGAGAGTGTTCAAGCGAAAGAGATCTTCGGCCGCCCGAATCTTGCTGGTAGCGTGGCGCTTGAGGGCCAGCGGCAGCTGCTCCGGGGCGATGCCATGGCCGTCGTCCTCGACTCGGATCGTCTTACAACCGCCCTGCTCCAGGGCGACGTGGATTCGGGTCGCGCCGGCGTCGAGCGAATTCTCGACCAGCTCCTTCACCACT
>JBIOXX010000208.1:0-21808 GCA_044869875.1 bacterium
AGATTGGGGCGACGAAGGACCTGCGACTGCCGAAGGTGGACTAACTAGCTTGGGTAGTCGAAGATCCCTTGTGCCCGGCTGAGGGTATTCACTTCGTTCAGGATGACAGACGGGCCTACTCTTCCAAGATCACGCGGCGAAGCAATTCGGAGTTGATGTCCCGGCCTTGATAAAAGTCCTCGAAAAGCTGAGACGCCGCCGAATAGAACATCTTTAACAAATCCAACTGGTGAAGCATGAAACGGGCGTCCTCGAGCTGGCTGCCCGGCTCGACCTCGTCCAGGGCTTCGCTGAACTGGATGTGGCAGCGGTTGATGATCCGAATACTCTCGTCAACGCCTTCACGCAGCCGGTCGAAGAAGCCACGGAGGAATTTGCGCGGATAATCGCGGTTGGCCTCGTAGTAATCGCGCCGACTCCCCTTCACCCAAATCTTTTTGACCAGCTTGAATTCTTCCAAAAGCCGAATATTGACGCTGACGTTGCCCTTGCTGACTTGGAGGATCTCGGAAATGTCGTCGAGCGAGAGCGGCTCGCGGGAGAGAAAGAGCAAAGCATAGATCTGGCCGCCGACCTTGTTGACCATGCCCAGCATGTTGGCCGAGATTTTTCCGGCGCTCTCGATGAAGCGGTCGAGGGCCTTTTCCAAGGCCAACGAGTATTTTTTATGGGGACTTTCCGCTGCCATTGAGGGCCCGAACTAGCAGAGGCCATCGCGGGGGTCAACCCCCGTGGGGGACAAGCCGCCGGCTCAATTCTCGTCCTCCAACCCCGCGTCGTTCGGAAACCTCGCCCGCAAATATTCCCGGAAAGTGCGCATGCTGTAGGAATTGGGCTCGAGGTCGAAAATCCCGTGGTAAGACCGGGCTTCGCTCAGCAAGAATCCCCGGCCAATCCGATAATAATTGGGAATTTCGGCGGGGCCTTTGCCGGTGGCGCCGCCGGGCCTCCAAAGTTGCAAGACCACTCGGCCAACGCTGGGATCGAAATGGGCTGCGGCGATCTGGCGGGGAGTTTGAATCTGCTCCAAAGCCGAAGTGTCGAAATTCTCAAGCTCCGGAATCTTCATCACGTGATTATGGAGCCAGACATCGAAAGGCGCCGCCACTCGGCGACGCTCGTCGGCGTTCCTGAAACGCATGCCGTAAACCGCCATCGTGTAGCGGTGGTCGCCGGAAGTGTCGGGGCTTTCGATCGAATTGAGCTGAAGGTAGTTGGCCAGCCGGACCAATTCGGCGAAGTAATGAGTGCCAACGCCATTCCCCCGCAAGTGCGGCGGCAAAGTCAAAGACGAGAGTTGGAGATGTCGGGTGCCGTGGCGCGGTTCCCGCGACAGACCGATGCTGAAGGTTCCGGTATCGGGCTCACCCGGCACCTCGGTCTTTCCCGACGCCGCCGAGGAATCGCCGCCCGGCGGAACCAAGTCGCCATTGAGAGTTAAACTTTGATCGCGAAATCTCCAATGCAAAGAGCCGACGCGGTATCCGATCGGGCTGAGGTCCAACAGATCGGGGAAACGGTGGGCCGGGAAATCGATCCCGGTCGTCATTTGGGTCGCTTCCTGAAACCAGGACCTGCGTTGCTCGAAGCTCGGATAAGGCAGATCGTCGCTTCGCTGGTGAGCTCCTTCGGCGCTGAGATCGTTCCATCCCCAGCCCTCGAGTAAAGCCGATCGTTCGGCCCACATCGCCTGAACCACTCGGCGATACCTTCGATCATCGATAAAGCGGGGGCCGGCGCTGCGCAAAAGATCCCAGTTATCCTGGTGAAGCCGCTGGACCCGCCGCGCTCCCTCGAGCAGAAATTGGCCGCGGGCCAATTTCCTCTCTTGGAACTCGGCATTCATCAAGGCTTGGGTCGAATTCTCGGACTTAGCCGAAACCGGTGCATTGGCAGCCTCCTCGAGAAGCCGAACCTTGTTTTCCAGAAAAGCCACCGCATCGGGGTAACGGAAGCTCCGCGCCAACTCGGCATCGCTGGCCGTCAAGTGATCGGCCCATTCCCGCCTTAATTGAATGAGACCGGCGTAGTCGGCCCAAGGTTTCTCCGAATTCCCCAGCTCCTCGAGCCGGGATTGGAGAATAGCCTCGGTCGTCGGCAAATCCTGGGTCACTCGCGAGACTTGGAAAAAAGTCGGGTCGAGCGGATTGACGACGGTGTTCCCCTTCTCGGGGATCACCAATTGGATCTCGGCCAGGTTGGGATGGGCTTCGAGATAATCGCGGGCCCAAACCTGCAGATTCTCGCGCCTCACGCCGGAGCGGATGTGGGGGATCTGGAGAACGAGCACCAAGCGCTCCTTCCCATTTCGCCGCCTTTGATAGTCGCCGTTATGGAGGAGCTCCCGCTCGGCCCGGTCGAGCCAATGCTCCAAATGGGCCCGCGAGCTCAAGGCTTCGCGAATCGAGGAAACGGTGACGGTCACCCGTTCGCCCTGAGGGCGGCGGGCGAAGAAGATCCCTTCGCCGCTGCCGCCGCGGCCCAATAACTCCACCTGATAGCCCTGGCCGATCAGGCGCTGGGCCAAGTGGAGGATCGGCGCCGCCAACTGAGCGTTGCTGTCGTCGTTGCCGCGCTCGAGCTTGAGAAAAACTTCGAAAAAAGGTCCCCGGACTTCGCGATTCTCGGAATAGAACCGGGCGGTGCTGCGCATCGCCTCGAGGAACTGGTCGTAGGCTTCCTTGGCCAGCTGATCGCTCAAGGCGTCCTCCGAAGGCCGGTTGTGGATTTGGAGACGGTCACGCATCATGCCGAGCTGGTAGTTTTGGAAGTAAATCGCCAGGACGCCAAGCATCCCGTTGTCGCCACGGCTGATCACGTCGCTGAGGAAGTTTGAGATTTCGCGGCGGTTGATATCGGAGTGGCTTCCCTTGCGAAGAAAATCGATCAAGCCCGAAACCGCATCCTGCCTCAGGCTCAGGATGACATTGGAGCTGCGCTCGGTTTCGGGAGGCTCGAAAAAACGCAGCAGGCCGTTGACGGTCTCGACCTTAAGAACGCCGCGATCGCGAAGCCGCTGGAGCTGGCCGCGAAGCTCGTTCCATTCCGGAGCCGTCGGAGCGCGGGGTTGGGGGCGATGGTTGACTAAAAGATTCTGCAGGCGCCGAGCGGCGTCGAAATAATCGGTGACGGTTCCCTCGGCATTCTCTTGACTGCCCTCGAGGATGGAGACCAAGCGCCTTCGGAAGCCTTCGGTCGCGAAGCGGTCGCCGGCGAGCTCATCGTGAGCCGCTTCCCAACGGATCAGCCCTTGGCGGTCGAGGCCGCTCTGCAGCTCTTCGACTACGCTCAAATAACTTTCGAGAGCCCTCCGGCCTTGGTTGGTCATCCGAAGGTCGGGCTCGGCGGCCCAAAGCCGGAGCATCCGGTGGAGCGAGATCCGGTCCTGTCCCCGGAGAAAGAAATCTCCGCGCTCCAAAGCGAGGCTCAGACTTCGCCCGGCCGGCGGCGACAAACCTGCCGCTTGGATCGCAGCGGCCATCTCCGCGGGCTCGACCTCTTGAACCCGGCGGTCGATCGGGTTGGGTCGGTAAGCCTTGAAGAGACGTTCGAGATCGGGCTTGCCCTGGATGTAGCGCTCCAACCGCGAGTTGATGTCGAGGAAGCGCTGAATCAGCCGCTCATAATTTCCGTGGGCGAAGACCGATTTAGAGCGGGCGCCATCGCCAAAACCCTTATCGTCGCCGATATAAGACTCGGCGTCGTTGAGGTAACGCCGGGTCTCGAGATATTTCAAATCGACGCTATCCATCAAGCGGCGGACATGGCGACGCTGCCGCTGGCTGCCGGTGTTGACTTGCAGGCGCAATTCGCTTTGGAGGAAACGGAAGCGGTTATGCCATTCGAACAAGGCATCGCTCAAAGTCACAAAATGTTGGCGGTTGATCGAATGAAGCAAGACGTCAAGCGTGGGCCAAGACGCAGTGATCGGCTGGCCTTCTCCCGACCGGAGATCGCTCTGATAAAGCCGATCGTAAGTTTGCCGGGCCAGCTCCATATGGCCGTAGAGCCACTGCGACATTTGGAAGCGCTGGCCGATGGGCAGCTCCCGCTCGATCAGGGTCCGGAGAATCGATTTGCAAGTTCCGGACAGTTGCCAGGGGGCGGCTTCGCCGGCGGCCACCGGTCTCCCGGTGGCGGCGTCTCGCCCTCTTCCTCCCTCCTGGGAGCGCATCATGACGATTTGGGGCCGTGCCGGCCCCTCTTCCGAAGTAAGCGGCAAGCGGAAGCCCTCAGCGGTGACCGCGAAGGTTTGGGGACTGAAGAGACCAGCTCCCTCTCGGGGCAAGGTCGGCCGACTGAACATTTGAGTCCGAGCCTCGATCGCCTGCACCCGGGCGGCATGGCCCGGGCCGAGCACGGTGTTCGCGATCCGGGCACCGGCGTTGAAATGGAGGAGCGTGAAGAAAGAGTCGCTCCACAGATGACCGCTGTCGGGCCGGAGGCCGAGCCGGGTTTCGGCGTAATGGCCGGCGGCGATGCCGCCGAACATCCCGAGCTGATGAAAAGCTTGGCGAGAAAAATGGGTGAAGGCCGGCAAGCGCGCGGCGGCGCCGGTCAAAGGCGAGATGCCGTGGAAGCGGTCGAAGAGGCCGTTGGCCGCGGCCCCGCTCAGCTTGAGCAGGCCGAGGGTCAAAATCTGAGAAGCCAATTCGTGGGTCAGCGTCTCGCGATCCCAACGAAGGTTTTCCGGATGTAGCACTGCGGTCACGGCTCGTCCGGTTCCCCAGAAAGCGAGGACCTCGGCCGGAAAAGCGGCGCTCGAGGCGAGGAACCGCGCACCCACGCCTCGCGTCAATAAGGATGCCGGCCGGGCGGCGAAGCGGGCCATGACGCCCAAGCGGACGCCACTGAAGGCGATGCCGGCCACGCCCATGCCGAGAATCATGCTCGGGTCGGCGGCTTCATGAAAAAAGCGATTGCCGAAATGTTCGACGCGGCGGCCGAAGGTGCCGCCACCTTGAAGGACCTCGGCTTCCTCGCGGGCGTGGGAGCGAAGGTTGGCCGGAATCGAGGCAAAGGCGCCGCCGGCTTCGGCCAGACCTTGATAAACGGCCCCGGCCCAAACGGCATTGTGATCGCGGGACGCCCTCCCCGTCAGGCTGAGCAAGCCGCTGTAAAAGAGCTCGACATCGGCTTCCCCTCCCAAGGAGATCAACTCGTTCAGCGATCCCGAACCCAAATGGAGGCGCAAGTTTTCTCGGTCGGAAAGGCTCAGGGTGTTGAAGCTGCGGCGCAAGGGCTCGGAGGGGAATTGGCGCTGCCGATCCAGGAGACGTTCGGCGGCGGCTTGCGCGGTAGACGAGCCCTGGCTAGCCAAAAGCAAAGCCTGAACGCCAGCCAGTCTTGGCGAAAACTCATTGTTTTCACTGGTAATATTAGACGTATTTGAAACTAGTGCTTGAGACTGGTTCCCAAGCCTAAAATCAAACCTGGAACGGCCCCCGAGCGCATCCGTAACCATGACGATTCTACCCGGAATTAAATTTAGGAAATTCGCGGGTTTATCGCTAAAGGCGCCGGCGAGTTGCGTAAAATTAAAGAGCTATTCCACCATGCGGCGGTAGATTTGATCGGCTTTGCCCTCGTCGGTGAGCTTGTCGTTTTTCTTGGCTTCGCGGAAGGAAAGCCAAGTGAGGTAGATCACCGAGACCATCATGATGACGATCGGAACGTTATCGGGCAGCGAGAGGATGTGAAGAAAATGATCCATGGGGCCTCATACCCGCTAGCTCCGATTACGTCAAGAATCCCTTGAGATTGCAGGGTTTCCGTGCGAATCCGGAGCCGTGCAAAACTCCAAGAGCTCGTTACTAATCCTCTTCAGCGTCGTGGTCCTCGACCTGATCGGCTTCGGCATCGTCATTCCCATCCTTCCTTTCTATGCCGAATCCTATGGAGCCAACGCCACTGTTCTCGGTTGCTTGCTGACCTCCTACGCGGCGATGCAATTTCTCTTCTCCCCGATATGGGGACGCCTCTCCGACCGCATCGGCCGTCGCAAGGTCCTGCTCTGGACGATTTCAGGAGGAGTCCTCGGCCTTTTGATTCTCGGCACAGCCAAATCCCTCCCGATGCTCTTCGTCGGCCGGATCCTCTCCGGCATCTTCGGCGCCAACATCGGCATCGCCTCGGCTTATGTGACCGACGTCACCACTCCCGAGAATCGGGCCCGAGGCATGGGGCTGATCGGCGCGGCCTTCGGGATCGGTTTCATCTTCGGCCCGGCTCTGGGCGGCGCTCTTTCGGTCTACGGCTACTCGGTTCCTATCCTGGCGGCGGCCGGCTTGGGCGCCATCACGGCGCTCTACGCTTCGGTGGGACTGGGCGAGTCCCATCCGGCCAAGGGAGCCAAGCGCGGCAGCCTGAGCTCGGTCCTCAAGATCCCGCTGGTCCAAAGGCTCTGCGCCTTGAACTTCTTCTTTACGATGGGAACGACCCAGCTCGAATCGATCTTCGCTTTTTTCATGGCCGACCGTTTCGGCTACCAAGCCCGCGACGTCGCCTACATTCTGGCCTTGATGGCGGCGATCATGGTCGGAATCCAAGGCGGCCTGATCAAGCGGCTGGTCATGCGCTTCGGCGAAAAGCTGCTGCTGACAACCGGGGTCTGCTTGCTCTTCCTGGCCTTCTTTTTCATCCCCGAGGCTCCCACGGTCTGGATTCTTTTGATTCCGCTGATGGTCTCGGCGGTGGGCCGCGGCATCAGCCAGCCCTCTTTGATGAGCTTGGTGTCGCGCGGCGGCGGCGAAGAAGTTCACGGCAGCGTGATGGGCGCCTTTCAAGCCAGCGCCTCGCTGGCCCGAGTCGTCGGCCCCTTGGCGGCGGGCTTTCTCTACGACCGTCATCCGAGCTGGCCCTTCTTCCTGGCGGCGATCTTCATGCTTCCGGTCTTCGCCTTGAGCTGGCGGGTGCCGGTGAAGGACGCGAGGCAAGTCTCCGCTGACCGGGAAGCGGTCTTACCGGTTCCGGAAAATCCCTAAGCCCACTGATAAAGCATGAAGTAGATCAAGACGCCGGTGACCGAGACGTACATCCAGATCGGCAAGGTGACCCGAGCGATCCGGCGGTGGGCCGCGATCCGATTTTTCATCGCCAAGTAGATCGATCGAATCGCCAAGAACGGCACCCCCGCGGCCAGCGGGGTGTGGGTCAGCAAAACCGCGAAATAGACGCTCCGCGCCCAACCCTCGCCGGGATAGCGATGGACGCCGGTGAAGTAAAACCGAGTCAGGTAGGAAATCAAAAATAGGATCGAGATGACGAAGGCCCCGCCCATGAAGAAACGGTGGCGGGCGATTTTTTTGGCCCGCACCGAAATCCATCCCAGCAGCAGAAAGACGCCGGCCGTCCCGTTGAGTATCGCGTTGAGAATGGCCAGCCGATCGCCCAAGCTCACGAAGCACCTCCCTTGACCAAGGATTTGAGGTCGGTGAGCAGACGGCGCAGAGCGCTGCCCTCCGAGGAATAATAGCCGCGGATCCGGCCCTGGCGGTCGATCAGCAGAAATTGCTCGCCGTGGACCACCTCCCAAATTTCATCCTGGCTCGGCACCTGGCTTGGAACCTTGCCCATGCTGATCTTGAAGCCCTGAACCACGGTCCGGGTGATTTCTTCGAGCGGGCCGGTGAGAAAAACCCAGACCCCGGGCTCGGCGCCGTGGTCCTTGGCGTATTGGGCCAACACCTCGGGCGTGTCGCGCTCCGGGTCGACGCTGAAGGAGAGGATTTTGGCCGGTGGCTCGCCTTTCTCGTCCCTCATATCCAGCAGCGAGGTTTGAATGCTCTTCTTCATCCGCTCGGTCATCAGCGGGCAGGCGCCGCCGCAGGAGGTAAAAAAGAAATCGGCGACCCATACCCTCCCCTTCATCTCCTCCTGAGTGAAGGGCTTGGCATCTTGGGCGGTGAGCTTGAATTCGGGAATCTGACCCAGAACCGGCAGCTCTTTCCGCTGGCAGGCCGAAAGACAAAAGACCAGCCAGGCCGCGGCGAAAATTTTTCTCATGCCGAACCTCCGTCGACGAAAAGCACCGAAAATAGCAAGGTCAAGTAGAGCAGCGAGATCAGGAAGAGCCGCCGCGACCATTCTTCCAAATCGCTGCGCCTGAAACCGAGGGCGGCGTAAACCAGAAAGAGCCCACCCAATGCGGTCGCGGTCAAAAGATAAAGAGTCCCGGCGGCTTTGAGGGGAATCAAGGCGAAGCTCACCGCCACCAAGGCCAAGGTGTAAATCAATATCTGGCGCTGGATCTGCCGCGGTTCGGCCTCCAGGGTGTAGACCTTGATGCCGGCGCGGGCATACTCTTCCTTACGGAAGATGCTGATCGCCAGGAAATGGGGGATTTGCCAAAAAAAAATGATGCCGAACAAAACCAAGGCCGGCAAACCGATCTTGCCGGTGACCGAGGTCCAGCCGAGCAGCGGCGGCATCGCGCCCGGCACCGCACCGACCCAAAGCGCCAGTGAGGACTTGCGCTTCAGCGGAGTGTAGAAAAGGACGTAGCTCACCAGGGAGAGCGCGCCAAGCGCGCCGGTCAAAGGATTCACTAAATAAGTGAGGATCGGAATCGAGAGGCCGATCAGGACGCTGCCGAAGCCGAGGACGAACTCCGGCGAGAGCCGCTTGCCCGGCAAGGGCCGGTCCCGAGTTCGGGTCATCAAAAGGTCGGTGTCCCGCTCCAGGAACATGTTGAGAGCATTGGCGCCGCCGACCAAGAGAGCGATCCCCAAGAGAGCCACCGCGACCCGCGCCGGTTCGGCTCGACCCGGCGCCAAGTAAATGCCGGCCATCGCCGTGATCAAGGTGAGGAGCGTGATGCGGGGCTTCACCAGGGCGATCGTGTCGACCAGCGATTGAGTCGAAGCTCGGGCCAGGGCCGTCATAGGAAGCGTGGGCCTTTCATGCCGCTGACGAGGCGCGGAACGCTGCCGAAGCCGAGGAACCGGCCCCTACTCCGACCAAAGCCCGCGCTCAAGCGACATTCAAGTAAATGAGGAAGATCACCACCAACAAGAGAGCCCCGACGCCGAGATGGGCCGTGACCGGAAATAGCCCCAAGGCCGAGTGGACGCTCCAGAGACCGAGGCCGATTTGGACCAGCACCAAGAGCGGCGCCAGCCATAGGAGTAGCCGCAGCCCGGCTCCAAGGCTGGCGACGCGCCAAGCAGTGGCCAGGACCGCCAATCCGACCAAGACGCCGCCGAGGCGATGCAGCATGTGGACCTGAAGAATCGGCGGCGCTCCCGCCGGCCAGAGACTGCCCTGGCAGAACGGGATTTCGAGGCAAGCCAGTCCGGCGCCGGTGTGCCGCACCAAGCCGCCCAAAACCACTTGGAGGTAGACCAAGACGAGGGTCGCCAAGACCCAGGGCTTGGCCCGGCCCAGAACCTCTTCGGGAACCATCGGGGCAAAGGCTCGGAAGGCGATGTAGACCAGCAGCAAGAGGAAAAGCATCGAAGTCGCCAGGTGGGCGGTGGAAACGGCGGTGGGCAAGCGATAGATGACGGTCAATCCGCCCAAGAGACCTTGAAAGATCACCAGGCCGACCGCGAGGAAACCGGCTTTCTTCAGGCCTCCGTCTTTCTGCCGAAGCAGCAAGATGCAGAGAATGATGGTCAACAATCCCACACTCGCGGCCACCAAGCGGTGGGAATGCTCGAAGAAAATGCCGCCCTTCATCTCGGGAAAAAAGCTGCCGTAGCAGGTCGGCCAGTCGGGGCAAGCCAGGGAAGAGCCGGTGCCGTGGACGATGCCGCCGACCAAGATCAAGAGCCAGGTCAAGACGGCGGTGGCGACCGCGAAATATGGCAGAGATTTGGAGGATTTTCCCGGCATTTCGCTGCAGCGTTAACAGGAAGAAAACACCGAGGTCAAGGGTTCGCGGGAGCCGTTTGGAGCATAAAAAAAGCCCCGGCTTTTGGCCGGGGCTCTTCAAAACGATCGGAAAGGCTTAGTGATGGTGGCCTTGGCCGAAGGCGATTTCAACTTCCTTGAAGTTGTAGGCCGTCTTCTCGGTTCCGTCGAAGCTGATGTTGGCTTCGGCGGCCTTGTCGGCCTCGACGGTCACGTCGACGGTCTTGGGACCGTAGGTCTCATGCCAGGCTTGAATCTTGTAGGTGCCGGCCGGCACGTTCTTGATCTCGAACTCGCCGGAATCGCCGGTCACGGCATTGAGGCCGTTGTCGTTCAGGATCAGCCAGCCAGTCATCCAGGGATGGACGTCGCACTTGAACTTCACCACCGAGCCGTCGTCCTTGCTGAACTTCTTATCGATCGCCGGCGAGCCCTTGGGTTGAGCCCGGTTGAAGAGGGTCTTGGCGTCGGCATAGGTGTGAACGTTGTGGAGGATCGGATCGCTGTTGACGATCTTGAGGTTTTGGTCGAAGGCCGCGGTCACGACGCGCGGGGAATACATGCAGTTAGCCTGGTCGATTTCGGCGTGAACCTCGCCCTCGGGCACGGCCGCAGGAGCGCCTTGCACGGTGACGGCGACGTTCTTCAGGGTGCCGTTGGAGTTGACCACGACTGCCTCATCCTTCATCGGGGTCTTGGCGCAGAAGGGATCGGCCTCACGCTTGAGAGCCGGCATCTCGGGAGCGGTGCCGGTAAAGCTCACCTTGCCCTTGATGCTGCCGGTTCCGGCGGCCGGGGCCGCGGGAGCGGCGGGAGCCGCCGCTTCGGTCTTTTCACCGGCCGGAGCGGTCGTTTCACCGCTGGGGGCCGAGCCGGGCTTCTTGCCACAAGAGGTGGCGCTGAGAGCGAAGGCCAGCGCTAAAACGCTCGCCAATGTAGTTATTTTTCGGTTGAACATTGTCCAATCTCCTTAATTAAGGTCGTCATTCAGGATCCAAAACAGGGCGAATGTAAGCAAGGCCCATCCACCCGTCAAGCTTACAACGAAGCCTGGTTTCCGGCCCCTTCCTTGGGCTTGGTTTCGCCGGTCGACGGCGAAGGCTGGCTCTCGGTTGCCGGCTTGGGCGGTTGGCTTTCGCCGCGCATCAGGGCCTCAGGCTTTCCAATAGTCATGATGTAATTGACGATGGCTTGGATCTGCTTCTCATCGTCGCCATCCAAGACGTCTTTCGGTCCGCTGTTGGGCTCGGGATAGTAGCCCGGCATGCGGGTCCCGGGGATCAACTTGCCTGGATCGCGGACCCATTTATTCAGCCATTGGGGCCGAATACGATCATGGGCCTTGGCCAGATCCGGCGCCCAGACGGTGATACCGCCCCCAGGATGGACGCCGTTCATGATATGGCAGCTGGTGCAGTTGAAGTTATTCGGCCCCATCAGGGTTTGAGCCGCGGCCACTTCTTCAGGCGTAACATTGACGTTCAGCGTCTCGAAAAGACCTTCGGCCTTGTCCCGCTTCTTGAAGTAACGGACCAGCTGCTCGACCTCTTGATCGCTGAATTGGAAGGTCGGCATCCGGATGTCGAGCCAATCCCGGACCTTGGCGAAATCGCCGGGGTTGCGCAAGAAGCCGGTCACCCAAGAGGTTTGGAGACGGGCGCCGGAGGTGGCCAAATTGGGCGGCAGCAAGTTGGGCTCGGTAATGACCTTGGCCAAATCTTCCTGACCTTGGCCCTCGATCACGTGGCAGGCTTTGCAATTGTATTTATTGATGAGGTGGCGGCCCTGCTCGATCTCCGGATCGAAGGCGATATATTTCGATTCGAGGTTCTCCGGCTTCTGGCCCTTGAGGAAGACGACCAGGGCATGGCGCTGCTCATCGTCGATGTTGGGCTTGGGCATGAAGCTGGTCGAACGCTCGTCGAGGAAGGTCTGAGGATTCTTCAGCTTGGCGTCGGTCCAGGCCACCCAAGTCTCGGGTATCTTGGCGTCGCCGAAGGCGAGCTCGCTCGGATCTTTTCGGCCGAAGTTGGTTAACTCGACCGAGGGGTTGGAGGCCTTCTCGAAGCCCTTGATGTTGTGGCAGGCGTAGCAGCCGTAAGTATTGATGACCTTGAAGCCGGCCTTGACGTTCTCGGCATCGGCCAACTGGGCCCGGAGGTCGGCGTTCTCGTCGGGCTTTTTGCCGAGGCCGCTGATGTAAGCGGTGATGTTCCGGGCCTCGTCGCCGTTCAGGCGGAGGCTGGGCATCCGGTGATCCTTGGACCAATTCTTGGGATCTTGGATCCAGTTGTAGATCCAATCGGCGCTGGTCTTCTCGGCGATGCGATCCAGAGCCGGAGCGACGGTCCCGCCCTTGTTATCGATCGCATGGCAGGCGAAGCAACCGACGCTGTTGAAAGTCTCCTTGCCCTGGGCTGCGTCGCCGCCCGGGAACTTCCCGTACTTCCAATTGAAGGCCTCGCTCTTGTCGAGGATGTAAGCCATTACCTGGATCGGATCCTTCTCATTGACCCAAGGCGGCTGCGGCATCCGGGTATGAGGAAGATAGTCGGTCGGCCTCTTGATCCAAGCCAGCATCCATTCGGGATAAACCTTTTCCTTGATCTTGCTCAAGTCGGGTCCGGCCTTCGGCGCCCATTCCAAGCCCTTGATGGTGTGGCAATTGATACAGCCGTAATTGACGAAGAGGTGCTTGCCCTGGGTGTAGACCGGAGCCAGATCGAGCTCGAACTGCTGAACGTGGCACTTATTGCAGCTCGATTGCATGAAATCGCCGCGGAGCAAGGGATCTTTCCAGTGATGCTCGAAGCCGTGGGCGAAGTCGCCCTCTTCCATCGGCTTGTGCTTGATCTGGGTCGCCCGGCCCTGGCCGCCGTGGCAAGTCACGCAGCCGTATTCCTCGACCGGGTGATTGTTGAAAATCTCGTTTAAATTGGAATGGGTCCGGAAGGGCTGCTTTTCCTTCTCATAACCGGGCTTGAGGATCGGGATGTGACAGCTGGTGCAGCGGTCGACCGTTCCCCAGTTGACCGGGCCGGATTGACCGAGACCGTTTAAGACGTATTGATCGATGGGCGCGCCGCGCTCCTGGGCGCCTTGGAGCTGCTTCTGGAGGGCGTCGACCTTCTTGGTCAGCTCGCCGCGCTGCTTTACCAAATTCTTGGCCTTGTCCTTGGCCAGGTTGACCTTCTCTTGGACGGCGAGGAACTCGTTTTCCCGCTTCACCTGCTCTTCATTGAGGCCCTTGATCTCTTTTTCAAGATCTTCGTACTTTTTCTTTTCGGCCGAGAAATCGTGGCCCTCGTGCTGGGCGTGCTTCCACACGTAGAAGGTCTCGTCCAGATCGGCCTTGGAGAATTGGAGATTTTGGTTGGCCTTGTCGACGGCGATCTGCTTTTGCTTCAGCTCTTCCTGGAGCTGGGCGAACTCGTCGCTTTCCAGAACCGCTTGGGCCTTTTCCAGGTCCAAATCGATTTGCTTCAGCTTCTTGGGGTCAATGGCTTTGTTGGCCTTGGCAATGTCGGCCTCGATTCGATTGGCTTCCAATGCGGTCCAAGCCTGGGCGTATTCCTTCCAGGTACGGCGACCGATGGCCTCGTCGTAGACAAACCAAGCCGTCAGGATCATTAATGCCCCTGACAGCAGAAACCAAAAGAAACTAAACGATCTCTCTCGACCCGCGAGCGCCATGACGGCTCCTAAAAATTCATGTTAATCCAGGGGAGCTGGACGATGTATTTGATGTTGAAGGTCCAACGCAGAAGCATCTTGATGGGCAGGGCCATCATCGTCAGGAAGAGGAAGGCCGTGATGCCGTAGCGGACCACGCCCAATTCCTGAAGTGTCTTCGAGGTCTTCGACTTCACCTTCCAATAGATGACGGCGATGCCATAGTAAGCGCCGATAAGCCCCATGCCGATGACGGCGAAGATCGCCGGATTGCGCAGGAAGTCGAGGCCGGTCAAATTCGCCAAAAAGACGTTGAGGTCGATGTTGGTGAGGGCGACGACCTTGTGGGGATCCCACTCGGCCCAGGGCGCAAAGAAGTTCCAGCCCGGCCCGCGAAGGAAAACGCCGACGATAATCAGCGAGACCCAAAGAATGAGAAAGCCGAAGCAGAAATTGCCGACCGCAAATTTCCGCTCTTTCCAGGTGTAATAGCCGTTACCCTTGGGGTTGATGTCGATATAGGGAATCACCATCAGGCCGACGATGATCAAGGACGGCAGGACGACGCCAGCGATCCAGGGATCGAAGTAGACCAAGATTTCCTGGAGGCCCAGGAAGTACCAAGGAGCCTTCGAAGGGTTCGGCGTCTTGGTCGAATCGGCCGGCTCTTCGAGCGGGGCGTCGAGCAATAGCGACCACACGAAAAGACCGATGGTAGTGATCACGGCGCAGATGAACTCGGCCCGGACCAAATGGGGCCAGGTGTGGACCTTGTCGGTCTTGGGATCAATCACTTCGGGGACTTCGGAATCGTCTTTAATGTCGGCCATAAAATTCCTCGTGGGCTACATCGGCCCGGAGATCCCGCCGTCCTTACGAACCCGCCAGAAATGCACGATCATCAGCAAAGCCGCGACGATGGGAATGAAAATGCAATGCAAGACATAGAAGCGCAGCAGGGTCGGAGCGGCGACCACGGTGCCGGCAGTGAGCAAGCTCCGGGCATCGTAGCGCGGCGTCACCACGCCGGTCAGCTTGCTGACCTGCTCGGCCAAGGGGCCTTCCGAGCCCATCAGCGGGGTGGCCCGGGCCATGTTGGTTCCGACGGTGACCGCCCAGATCGAGAGCTGGTCCCAGGGCAAGAGATAACCGGTGAAGGACAGGAGCAGCGTCAGAGTCAGCAACAAGACGCCGACCACCCAGTTGAACTCCCGCGGCGGCTTATAGGATCCGGTCATGAAAACCCGGAACATATGAAGCATGACCATGATGACCATGGCGTGAGCCGCCCAACGGTGCATGTTGCGGGTGACCATGCCGAAGGGAATGTCGAACTGGAGATACTTCATGTCGTTGTAGGCGTATTCGGCGACCGGCCGGTAGTAGAACATCAGCAAGACGCCGGTCACGACGGTGACCAGGAAGAAAAAGAAGGTCAAGCCGCCGGCGCACCAGGTGTAACGTAAGGTCAAGCCGTGGCGCCGCAGTTTCGACGGATGCAAATGGAGGAAGACGTTGCTAGCGATCATCAAGATCCGGTTGCGCGGAGTGTCGGCATAGCCGTGGCGGAAAACCGATTTCCAGACCGGACTCTTAACTATAGTTTCTTGAATGTCCTGAATTTTGTCTTTCATATAATCCTCAACGGTTATCGCAACCGCAAATTCTTCGAATTTGCTGCGCGCCTCGGCTAAGCCGAGGCTTGCCCGTCCTTTTGTTAATGACACCCGCCGCTAGGCGATTTTCAAGAAAGCGTCAGGGTTATCCCATTCCCCTTTTTCGAAGCGGAAGGTCTTCGATTTGTCGACCATGATCACGCCATCGGGATCGAGGGCGACCTTGATCCGCTCCAGCGGGCGTGGCGCCGGGCCTTCGAAGTTGACTCCCGACATCTTGAAGCCCGAGCCGTGGCAAGGACACTTGAACTTGCCTTCGGTCGCCAGCCAGCGCGGGGTGCAGCCCAAGTGGGTGCAGATCGCCAGCAAGACGTAGATGCCGTCGTTGGTGCGAACCACCCAGAGGCGATTGCTCTCTTTGTATTTTTCGGAAACTTCGCCGACGATGTAATCTTCGGGTCGGCCGACTTTGACGACGGGCGAGGGTTCGAAGAGGACCCGAGGGAAGAGGAAACGGAGGAAGGAAAGAAGAAGCGCGGTCATGAAGGCGCCAAAAGCACCCCAGGCCGCCAACCCTAGGAAACCCCTTCTACTCCATAGATTGTCTTTAACTCGCTTCGGTGCAACCCGCTCGCTGCCCGGAATCGTCGATTCTCCCGCCATGATTCTTCCCAAAATCGAAATTTAACATATCATTTTCATTGAACAATTTGTCGGTGGAACGCCATGCTTTTAACAGGCGCGCGCATCATACTCAAGGGCATCTCGCTGTCAAGGGAAAAGCCCTGTAAAAACGACCAGCTAGGCCGAGCCTAGCTGGTCGTCCTGAGCGCAGCGAAGGACCTCATACCCACTAAGTTGATCCGGAGACGTGTTACGGAGTTTCGCCAAGGCAGCGCAGAGCTTCCATCAGCTTAGGCCGTTCCAGCGGCTCGGCCTTCAGGTAAGCGCTTTGCAGCTTGGCGCTGAGATCGGTCAAGCGTTCGGCGGCGGCGGGATCGACCGACTCGCGCAATTGCTGACCGTAGAGAGTCAAGGCGGCGTAATGGGCCGGCGACAGAACGTATTTGTTCTTGTCGTCGACGATGCCGGCGACGCGGGCCAGCTCCATCGTGTTCCGGCCCAAGAATTCCTTCTTTCCATCGAGCAAGGCCAAGCCGACCATCACTTGGCGCGAGGTGAGAACCTTGTCGGTGGGCCCGGGCTCGCCGGCCTTGGAAGGATGGATCCGCTCGAGAAGCTTGGTGCCCATCCCCGGCTTCAAGGTGCCGTCGGCGGCGAAGATCTCGCGGGCCCAGTCGTTCTCGGAGAGACCGACCTGCACCAAGTAGCGGGCGCTCTGCTGAATCTGTTGAACCTGGACCCGGCGCAGAAATTCGTTCCTTTGATAGAGGCTCAAGTCGCCTAACACCTGCTCCACCGGCTGGTCGCCGGCCTTTTCCAGCTTTTGAAGCATCTCCTCTTCCTGAGCGCTCAGGGTCACCGGCTGGGTGAACTCGGTGAAGTCGATTTGCATGTAGGACTGGGTGCTCTTCAGATCGTAGAAATTGGGATCGGCCAGCATCCGCGGAAAGAGGCTCTCGAATCCGGCGTAGACTTTGCGCGAGCGGTCGAGGTCTTCGCTCAGGATCTGATTCTTGAGATCGCTGTTGTCGACGGCGAGAGACCAGTTGATCATGTCCGGCGCCAGCTTCCGCGCTCCCCAACGCACGCCTTTGACCAAGAGCGGGAGGACGAACCAGTCGGTCTTCTCCAGCTTCTCGACGTTTTCGCCGTAGACTTTGTCGCCGATCCGCTGGTTGACCCAGGCATTGTAATCATCGCCCACCACCAAGCGCCGCATTCCGTAGTTGGCGAGACTGACCGCCAAAAGACCGGTGCCGGCGCGGCTAAACCAGGCGCCCCCACGGCTGAGGAAGGGCGAGGCGGCAATCCGTGAGCTGCCCAGACCCAGCCGCAGCAAATCGGGCGCGAAAAACGCGACGAAGGACCCATATTTGCGCATCGGATGATCGGGCGACCATATCTGCCCCGCCGCTTTGTCGAAGATCGCCGAAGAAAGGTAGCCCGCGCCCATCGTTCTTAGCAGGTTGAGCGGTACCTTGGGCACGCCAAGCAGCATGTGGCGGCCCATCGTTTTCCAAACCACCTTCTCCCCTTCCAAGACTCCCCACTTCTCCAAGATTCCATGCCATACCGCGCGGCCCAGCGAATCGCCGGTCTTGAGCCCGACCTCGACGACTTCCTGACCGGCGAGCTTACCGGGTTGGAGAATTCCTCCGAAAACCTTGCTGTTCAAGGCGCCCAGCGATTTGGTGCCGGTGAAGACTCGGTTGGCCAAACCATGTTGAACGGCGACTTCCCAGGCTCCGGTGGTGGTCAGATTGATCCCGTGGAGGAAGTAGAGCGTCATGCCGAACTTCAGCTCTTCAACCGACGACTGTGAAAGGCCGCGGGCCGAGCCGATCTTTTTCGCCAAGTAGCCACAGAGCATCTCGGCCGGAAAGATCGTGAGCATCGAGGTCAAGAGCGGAACGCCTTGGGTCAAGGATCGCGACTTGAGAGTATCTTGCAACAACAGCGAGTTTTTGGGGTCCTTGAGGAAGGCCTGGCCCTCGGGGCTGTCGGCTAAATTCCTCAGGTCTTCATAGGTCAGGCCGCGAAATGCTTCCTGGCCGGTTTTGCGGATTTCGTCGGCCTTCATTCCGGCGACGAAATAGGGAACCCGCTCCGGCGGCACCTTGTAGCGGCGGGCCAGGCTGAAGATCTCTTGAGGGATGAAGATCGAATGAGGGTCGAGGAACTTGCGACCTTCGGCGAGGATGGCCTCGGGCGGCGGCGTTCCAGTCTGCTGAATGTAGAGCTTCACGAAGCGGGCTTTGGCCTCGCCCAGCATTTTCTGGGTTTTGCCGCCTTCCAAGCTCTTTTCGGCCAAATCCAGCGCCGTCCAAAGCGAGGGGCCGAGGCTCTCATAATGAAGGCTGAGCCCCTCTTTCTGGAGAACCTGGGCGGCCATCAGACCATCGCGAACTCGAGCCAAGCTTCCGCCCTTTTCGAAATGCTCGGCGACCTCGACCAACAGCTTTTCGCGCGGCTCGCCTTCCTTGACGTTGGCCAGAATGGAGCGCTTGACCTGTTTGGCAAAGCTCTCCTTGGAGAGAACTTCGCTGCGTCTTCCGATCTCGGCACCGTGCTTGCCGATAAATTCGGCGAGCTCGACGCTCATCGCCTTGCCGATCGGCGGATCGACGCCGCGGCTGTACTCGTCGAAGTAAGCCGCAATTTCGCGGGAGCGCGGCGTCGAAATGCTGGAATCGTAGCGATGACCGGGCGGCCGGCTGCCGAGGGTCTGGGGCTCGGGTAGGAAGATCGGTTTGCCGCCCTGGGCCTTGGACGTCTTAGCGGCATCGTTGACCGTCGCCCAAGCCTTCTCGAGTTGAGCCCCGCTGCTAAGATCGATGACGACGTAACCGGCGCTGAGCTGAGTTTGAACCCGCGCCAGGATCGGCTCGCGCAACAACTCGGGAGCGTCGACTTTCAGTCGGTCCGGAAAGGTCGGCGCTTCGGGCTTGGCATTGATGCTGCTAAGCTCGACTAATTTCCCCTGAAAGACCTTATTGGTCGGGGCCCCTTCTTGGAAATAGCGCCAGCGTTGGCGCCGGGCCACCGTCTTTTCCGAAGAATCGGGATGACCCTTGACCACGCTGGGCCTCAAGTCGGACTCCTTGAGGCCTTCGTAATCGACCACCCATCCGGTATAGCCGGCCAAGGCGTCGTGCTCGGTTACCAGGATCTCGGAGCGAGTGAGGGCGTGGCCCGCTTCCTTACCTTCCTTCCACTCGTGGAGCTCCCATTTGGGAAGGCGGATGTTGTTCGGTTTGACTTTCTCGATATCGTCGAAGTGCATTTGACCGAACTTATTCTGCAGAACCTCGTTGAATTCTTGGAAAACGGCGGAGATCTCCTCCTGGGTCACCGGTTGGCCGTCGAGCCGTCGCTCTCCGATGATGAAGCCGATCTCGTCACCCTCGCGGATCGCTAAGGTGACTTCGCTGCCCACCGGCACCGAGAGTTGGGGATCGCGAAGCAAACGCAGGCCCGAGCTGCTCGATTCGCTGGTGCTCTCGTTGAACTTGAAATACTGGCCGGTCTTGGGATCGACGGCGAGATGGCCGTTTTCGTCGAGGAGCGGCGCCCGGTTGCCGGGATGGATCTGGACCAGCCCATGCTTCACGACGACCTTATTGAATTCATAGATGAGGTCGTGGACGTACTTGTCCTCGCTGCCGCCATACCAGCCGGTGATGAAGCCCTTGAACTTGCCCATCTCGACGAAGAGCATCTTGGCCCCGCCGCTCTCCCGCACCACTGAGTCGATGCGCTCGGCGGCGTAGCTCCGCTCGACCAAGCGCGGCATGCGAAGGTCGTGGGAGGCGTCGTAGGCCAGCGAGTAATAGGTGTCGCCGGTCTCGTTGAAAATTTTCTGGGCGTTGTGAGCTCCGACCAGCACATCCTGGACCTTGTCGGCATGGCGGACCGGATCGAGCAGGAACAAGTCGAGGCTATTCAAGTGGTTCTGGACCGACTTCAGCTTCTCCTTCATGCCTTGAATGCTGTGGACCAAACGCGGCGCGGCGAGGTTGCCGGAGGATACTTCCCCGGGCTCGACATAGCGACCCTCGGGAATGCCGTTCAAATCCGAGATCGGCATCTGACCGTAGTGCAACCGCTCGGCCTTGCTCAGGTCTTGGAGCGACTTCTCTTCCTTGAGTCGGGCGGTGATTTCCTGGCTCCGGGCATGGGCCAAACGGAAGCCGTGGTCGAGGCGGCCGAGCTGCTCGGTGACGCTCTCGGGCGCGTATTCGCCGCCGCGGCCGAACTGGATCTCGCCGGGGCGAAACTCGACTTCGGCATAGCCGACGCTGACGCCGGCCCGGTAATCCTCGACGAATTTTTTCCAGGAAGGCTTGCCGTCGGCCTCGACCCGCTTGCGGATGTTGGATTCGATTTCTTCCTCGAGTTTGAGGATCGATTTTTGGTCGAGCAGCGCGGTGTCGGGATTGATGAGGCGGAAGTTGGTCCGAGTGCCCAGGGAAACGGTCGAGCCATGCTCCTTGGGGAACTGCTTGCGGAGTGTTTGAAAGGTCTCGTCGAGGACCAAGTCGCCGAGATCGCGGTCGAGAGTGTTGGGGCCGGTGATGTTGAAGTCTAAAACCGCCAAGCCGAAGCCCAGCCGGCCCTCGGGACCGGTGCCACGGAGACGGCGGCCCTGAGTTTCACGGAGGAAGTCGAGGGCGCTGTGCATGCGCTCGCCGGTCTCGCCGCGAGTCACGGCTTCGTTGGCGCGGTAGAGTTGGAAAACCATGTCGAGGCCGGCTTCGCGGGTTACCGCCTTGTCCTTACCGCCGTTCAGAGCCCATTGCTCCAATCCCTGGATCGGAGCCTCCAACTCCTTGAGCATCTCGCGGATTGCTTGGAGATCGCGGGTCAGGCGCTGCTTGGTGCGCTCGAGCTCCTGGGCTTGGTTCAAGGGCGTAAGCGAGCCCTGGCTCTTCAAGAGCTGTTGGAATTTCAAGACCTCTTTGACCAATTCCTCTTCCTTCGCTTTCAGCGACGAGAAGAGACTTTGGGAGCGACGAAGGTGTCCGGTCAGTTCATGGATGAGCGGATAGCGGCGGGCCTCGACGTCGTGCTCGCCATAAAGCAGATCCTGGGAAATAGGTAAGGCCGGAGTGACCCGGGTCTTGAGGAGATAAGGCGAGGAAGGATCGCGAGTCGCCCGAAACAAACCCGAGAGATAAAGCGGCCGAAAGCTCGAAGCGCCGGAAACGCGCGCCAAAGCCTCGGGCTGGGCGCTCGTCGCCATCCAAGCCGGCTTGGCGTTAAAAGCCGGCCCGAAGTCGACGGCGCTTTGCCAAAGCGTCGGATTCGAAAGACAAGTTTCCAGCAGGCTCGAGTTGGGTCCCGGAAAGGACGCCACCTTAGCCTTCGGTGCCCCAGGCGTCATAGTCCACACCGAGGGCGGCTGGTGTCCGGCGCGCCCCCGTAATTAATTGAATTGCTTATGGAATTACCGCTCGGTGGACCCCAATTGAAAACCCCCGCCGGTAACCCAACACTCCATTATTTTTATCGCCCGACTCCCCGAGAGGTTGTGGGAAAATTTCCTAGGAAAATCGGCCGCTTGGAAGGCCGTCGGCGCTTCTAAACCCGATGCAGCGAAGAGCCGAAGAGACCGTAAGCCGAATGCGAGAAAAGCCCTCGAAAATAAGTCTCCTGGCGCTTGGCATATTGGGAGGTCTTCAACGTGATCCTAGCCTGGGCTTCCTCCCGGCTGAGCCGGCCATTCAGGACCTGGGCGCATTCGGCATAGCCGAGAGGCTTGTTTTCGAGGCGCCGGGGGTCAATTCCACGGCTAAGGAGCCCCGCAACCTCCTCCAGCCAGCCCCGCTCGAACATCGTCGCCACCCGCCTGGCGATCCGGGCTCTCAGCTCAGCCCGGTCGGGCTGCAGCCAGTAGCTCTCCACCGGGTACCTCAATTGCTACGGGCGTTCCCTGCGGAGCAAGCGCGAAGGCGCTTGGCCGGTGATCCGGGCGATTTCGAGATAGCGGACCAGCCGAACCGGATCGGTCGGCGGCACCCGGGCCGCCACCGTCGGATCGATTT
>JBIOXX010000209.1:0-4759 GCA_044869875.1 bacterium
GTCACTTATCACGGCCTGAAGATCGGGGAGCGCGAGGGAAAAAAGACGGTCCGCATCATCTTCGACGTGTGAAAATAAATCATGGCCAGCGCTGTCGAAAAAGTGAACGACTTCGAGTACCGGCTGCCCAAGCAGGGCGCGATGCGGACCGATGGCGTGGTCTTCGCCTCGCCCCGGATGATGCGGTCTTTGGGGGAGGACCCCAGTCTCGAGCAAGTTCGCAACGTCGCAACCTTGCCCGGCATCGTCGGTTCCTCTTTCGCCATGCCCGACATCCACTGGGGTTACGGATTTCCGATCGGCGGCGTCGCCGGCTTCGATGCCGAGCGGGGCGTCGTTTCGCCGGGCGGCGTCGGCTACGATATCAACTGCGGCGTCCGGCTGCTCAAGACCGGCCTCGACCGCTCCGAGATCGCTGCCAAAGTTCGGGAATTGACCGCGGCGCTCTTCGCCTCCATTCCCACCGGCGTCGGATCTCACCATCTCGGCCATAGTTTTTCCAAAAGCGATTATACGGAGATCCTGACCGAGGGCGCGCGCTGGGCGGTGGAGCGGGGTCATGGCGAAGCCGAAGACCTGAATTATATCGAGGAAGGCGGCCGCCTTCCGCAAGCCGACCCCGAGCGGATCAGCGAGCGGGCCAAGGAGCGAGGGATGAACCAGCTCGGCACCTTAGGCTCGGGCAATCACTTCGTCGAGCTGGGCTACGTCGAGGAAGTTTACGAGCCCAAGATCGCCGCGGCGTTGGGTCTTTCGCTTGGCCGAGTGACCGTGATCGTTCACACCGGCTCGCGTGGGCTCGGCCATCAGGTGTGCAGCGACCATCTCGAGACGATGATCCAAGCCTCGAAAAAATACGGCATCGAGCTTCCCGATCCCCAACTTTGCTGCGCACCCATCGAGTCGGAGGAGGGGAGGCGTTACCTTGGGGCGATGGCGGCCGCCGCCAACTTCGCCTTCGCCAACCGCCAGATGGTGACCCATTTCGTGCGCCGGGCCTTCGAGTCGGTGCTCGGCGCCTCCTGGGAGTCCTTGGGCATCGGGGTGGTCTACGACGTCTGCCATAACATCGCCAAATTCGAGGAGCACCGGGTCGGCGGCGTCTCGCGCCGGGTCTTGGTTCACCGCAAGGGCGCGACCCGCTCCTTTCCACCCCGCCATCCTGGATTGCCGCCGGCTTACCGCGAGATCGGCCAGCCGGTCCTCATTCCCGGCGACATGGGCCGCTATTCCTACGTCCTGATCGGCACCGAGAAAGCGCTGGAGCGGACCTTCGGCTCGACCTGCCATGGCGCCGGCCGGCTGATGAGCCGGAATCAGGCCAAGAAGAGCGTCAAGGGCCGGAACGTCGAGCGCGAGCTCCAAGAGCAAGGGATCTGCGTCATGGGCGCCTCCCGAGCCACCGTCAACGAAGAGGTGCCCTGGGCCTATAAAGACGTCGCCGACGTCGTCGAGGCGGTGGAGGGAGCCGGATTGAGCCGGAAAGTGCTAAGATTGAAACCTTTGGGCGTGATCAAAGGTTAGGGTTTTTAGGATGCTCGAAATCGCCATCGTTTGGATCTGCTTGCTGCTCAATGCCTTGCTCTCGGCCAGCGAGATCGCTTTCGTCTCGCTCAACCGCAAAGTCCTGCAGCAACTCGAGTCGAGGTTTCCCCGCCGAGTGCGTCGCTTGGGTCGGCTGCGCCAAGCTCCGGAGCGGACGCTCTCGGTGATCCAACTCGGCATCACGATGGTCGGTTTCGTTTCGGGCGCCGTCAGCGGCGCCGGGATCGAGGAGAGCGCGGTGCCTTGGATGCGCCAGCGCTGGGGCTTGGGCGAGACTTCGGCCGAGTTGATCGGCATCGCCCTGGTGGTGCTGCCCTTGACTGCGATGACGGTGCTCTTCGGCGAGCTGGTGCCCAAGGCCTTGGCTTTGAATCGACCTTATCGGATCGCCATCGCGGTTTCGGGTTTGCTTTGGATGTTGGACCGGGGCTTTTCGCCGCTAATCGCCTTTTTCGCCGGAGCGACCCGTTGGATCGTCGCGGGACTGAGCCGGACTTTCTCCCGCGGTCGAACCGCTCAAGCCATTGCCCAGGCCGAAGCCGGAGAGGAGACCGATTCCCATCATGAGCGCCTCCTGCTCAATCTTGCCGAATTTGAAACCCGGACGGTGAAAGAGATCTACATCCCCTGGCCTCAGGCGGTTTTTGTCGAAAGGGACCAAAGTCTGGAGGAAGTCCTGAGCAAGGCCATCGACACCGGCCACACCCGCCTACCGGTTTGTCGCAAGGACCGGGTTCAAGGCCTGATTCATACCAAGGAGCTGATTGCTTTCGCCGGTCAAGGCGGCCAAGATTGGATGCTCTTGTTGCGGCCTATCCTCCGAGTCCACCCCTCGGACTCCCTGCTCGGCACCCTCAAAAGGCTCCAGGAGAAGCGTAGCCACATGGCCATCGTTGAGTCTGGGGATGGCTGCCCCTTGGGCTTCCTGACCCTGGAAAACCTGATGGAAGCCATCGTCGGGGATATCCATGATGAGGACGATCAGCCTCTCTTTCCGCCCCGAAATAAGCCGCAACCCCTGGCTTAAAAACCCGATCCTTTCTCTAAGCTGAAAATTTTAAACGGATGGAACGCTGCGTTAATTCGCTATACCTTTCAAGTAGTTGATAATGCTTGACTCTTTGAAAGTCCTTTGTTAACGCCAAAGGAAGACCTGAGGAAAGCCCGCTGCTGTTTAGTGGGGCGGGGTCGAAAAAGAAATTTTTAGCCCAAAAAACAAGAACCCTAACCACGCTGTCCCAAGCTCCTTGCATCGGCCTATTTGCCCTCTAGGGTAGCCCATTCAAAGAGTGACACCGGGCAGCTATCAAGGGGGTCTCTACAGCGGCCAAAACCACGGCCCCGAGATCCCGACACTGGTGAGGTACAAAATGAAGAAGATTTTCAGCAGCTTAGTTGTTGCTCTTCTGGTCCTGGCCCAAGCCCCGGCCTTCGCGAACATCCCTTCGGCGGATGAAGAAGGCGGTTACGTCGATTTCGACCTTTCCTCGGCTCCCGACTTCTTCCTCGAAGACGCCAATGAGCTCAGCCCCGGTTTAGATGCCGCCCTTCCCGACATGATGCCCTGCAATGGAGTCGTTACCAGCGACTATGGTTGGCGCCGGCTTTCCCGCCGCCGCGGCCGGATGCACCTGGGCGTCGATATCGCCGCTCCCTATGGGTCGACGGTCGTCGCTCCCGCCGATGGCCGGGTCGCCTTCGTCGGCCGCAAGAATGGCTACGGTCTCACCGTCGTCCTCGAGCATGGCGGCAACCTGACCACGCTCTTCGCGCACAATTCGGAAATCTTCGTTAAAGAGGGCGACAACGTGCGCCGCGGCCAGAACATCTCGGCCATTGGAATGTCGGGCCACAGCACCGGCCCCCACGTTCACTACGAAATCCGAATCGACGGCAATCCCGTCAATCCCGGCAAGTACCTCTAAAAAGAAACCCCCGCTTGGGGCGGGGGGCTATGAAATCCTTCATTCCTTGTAAAAAGGCCTATTCTTGGCCTTCGTCTTCCGAATCGTCGTCGATTTGGACGAGCTGGTAATTTCCTTCGTCGTCGGGCAGGCTCTTCAAATACTTGTCATATTCGGTCGGCTTGACCAGGCCGCGGCTCAAGTGGTTGTCGAGGGTCCGTAGGTCGTAAAGTTTTTCTTCGTTCTTTTTGACGCTCATGGAATTCCTTTGCAGAGCTGGTGGATGATGGCGAGCTTTTAGCCTTGGGGCCGTGCCCTTGTCAAGAAAGCCCGGCGCGGGCTGCGGCCACCGTTTGGAGAGATTTCGCACTGATTGGACAGTCAGGCCCCAAATAAAATCATGGAGTTGGCTTGGTACGGACCCTGCAATGACGATTGGCAAGGAGTACCTTATGTCACCACCCGTTGTCATTGCCCGTTGCCAGATCGAAATCGACCTCGAAAAGAAGCAGCCGCCGATGGTGCATTGCCAGATCGATCGCGAAAGGATCGCCAATCCCAAACTTCAGGAAGGAATGGTCTGCGAAACCGAACTGAAGGTTTTCGAATGGGACGGCAAGCTCATTCATCGCTGGGAGACTCTCTGCCGTCCGGAGGAAAGAGTCTTTCGGCGCCTTCAGCCTGGGCTGAATCCCCGAGTTATTGAGGAATTGAAGCAGAAGTTGAAGCATCGCCAGTCCAAGCCTCAGCCAGCGCCTCAATCTCAGCCTCAGCCCCGGCCCCAGCCAAAGACCATCACCTACACCGCCAAAGACGTGATCTCGACCTAGGTCTTTTCGATCTCCATCAGGAGCGTTCCGTTTTTGAAGATCCGGACGTCGCCGGTGGATTCGCTGATGACGATGGCCACGGCGTTGGTAAGCGAAGTGATGCCGGCGGCGGCTAGGTGGCGGCTGCCGAGGCCGCGTTCGATCTCGGCCGAGTCGGCGGTGGCGCCGAGATAGCGGCCGGCGGTCATGACCGTCCCGTCGGAGGAGATGACGAAGGCCCCGTCGAGGGCGGCAAATTCGCGGATCGTCTCTTTCAAGGCCGGATTCAGGATATTCCGCTCATCCTCTTCGTAACCCTTGAAGGGGTTGATGATCATCTGTTTGCTGAGCTGCATGACCCGCTCGTCGTCGCCGAGGACGAAGATCGTTCCGACCGGCTTTCCTTCCCGACCCTTGCTCGCCAATTCGATCGCCATGTTGAGCGCCGCCTCGAAGACCTCGGGCTGGACCGACTCCGAGATGCCGACGATGTTCTTGGTC
>JBIOXX010000210.1:0-2420 GCA_044869875.1 bacterium
AAAACGGCGGTTGAAATATTATATCGTCATGGGTTCGAATTGATCTCCAAGCTCAATGACAAAGGGGAGGTTTTGAGGACCATCGACAATCCGAGGGTGGCCGCGGCTTCATTTCCGGAAAGCAAAAAATCGAAATCTCTCGTCACCCGCTGGGATCCCAAGAGAACCAAGGCCATGCCTCCAACCAAGGTCGGATCGAGCCCGGCTTTTTCCAGCTCTTTCACCAAAGAACCGACGCTTTCGATGAGATCATTTCCGGCCGGCATAAATTCCGGGCAGGGGGTGATCGACGCGAGAAATGGACTTCGGCTTCGGGGCTTTTTGAAGCTCTTGGACGACCTTCAAATATTTGAAGTTGGCCTCAAGGCGCTCGGCGGCCTTGGCCGACAAGGCTTTCATCCGTCCACCTTTGGCGGCGATTTCCTTCCTTTGGCTGGCGGAGAGGGTTTTGGCCCGCGCCAACCCTCCCCGCCGCCCCAACGCTTGAGCTAATTGACGAGCGTTCATATCGACTATACTTGCTTAGCGGTAAGTAGAAAACAAGGGGAATTTAGACAGCTTAGCCCTTGCGGACCACGAGCGAGACGACGTCTTCGCCGGCTTCCATCAGCTGGATCTCGAATTCGCCGAGTTGGACCTTGACCGGACTGGTCGGTTTGCGGTGGTTTTTGGAAGTCAGGATGATTTCTTCCTCGCCTTTGCCGTGGCGGCTGACTTTCATCCGCATCCCAACCTCGCCCTCGCCGCTGCAATCGTAACCCCCATTTTTGCAAAGGGTATTGATGAACTCGGTGGAGCGGATCTTGAGGATGTCCTTGCCTTCTTCGCGCATCACCGCGATCTGGTTGACGCCGAGGAGGAAGCTCTGGTTGGGCAGGATCGAAACCTCGTTGGCCTTCATCTCCTTCACCGGCTCGAGGTTGGCCGAGACCGAAACCTTGGTGGCGTTGAAGACGCCGGGGCCGCCGGCGCGGCCCTCGACCTCGGCCCGATCGCCTTCCTTGAGGTCTTTGAAGGTGGATTTCTCGCCGAAGGCCTCGAAAGAGGTGCCGCCGGTGATGTAAACCCGGGTCATGGGAGGCACATCCAACCCGAAGCTGTGGCTGCCATGGTTGACGTTGCGGACGACGCCGCTCAAAGTCTCGCCACGGGCCAAGGGACTGACGAGGAAAAAGGCTAGGAGGAACAAGGAGAAACGAAGTTTGGTTTGCATAGGCGCGATTCTACTCTCTTTTATGGAGTGCCTTCAATTATCATCACGAAATTTCCCTTGGAAGCGATCTATCTCTGCTGTAGCTTTCGCGGAAATCCGGGCCCGGTATTAAAAGGAGGCTTCATGAAAGCCGTCAATTTTCTCTTCTTCATCATATTCTTGGTTATCGGCGAAATCGTCGCTTTCGGCATCGGCGCGGTGATCCATCCGGCCTTGGGCGGCGTCCTTGCCGTCGGCGCCTTCTTCCTGGCCCTGCTCCTGGCCATCGCGATCAAGATCGCCTACCAATGGGAGAGGGCGGTCATCCTCCGCCTCGGTAAATACTCCGCCACCAAGGGCCCGGGGCTTTTCTTCATCCTCCCGGTGGTGGATACCGCGATCTTCGTCGACACCCGTATTCTGACGATGGACATCCCGGCCCAGCAGGTCATCACCCGGGACAACGTTCCGGTCTCGATCAACGGCGTGGTTTACTTCCGAGTGTCGAACGTCGAGGAAGCCATCACCAAGGTCCAGAACTACCGGGTGGCGATGATGCAATACGCCCTGACCGTGCTCCGCGACATCATCGGCGAGATGACTCTCGACCAGCTCTTGGCCGAGCGCGAACGGATCAGCGCGGAGATCGGCAAGGCCGTCGAAGCCCAAGCGACCGCTTGGGGCTTGGACGTCCACGTGATCAAGCTCCAGGACATCGACATGCCGGAAGAATTGAAAAAGATGATGAGCCGCCAAGCCAGCGCCGAGCGCGAGAAGCGGGCGACCATTACCAAGGCCGAGGGCGACAGGGATGCGGCAATCAATCTGGCCGCCGCGGCCAAGACCATGGCCGAGAGCCCCGGTGCCATGCAGCTTCGCACCCTTCAAACCATCGATGGCTTGGGACCGACCTCTTCCAATACCGTGGTCTTGGCGGTGCCGGTCGACCTGCTGGAGATGGCTCAGAACATCAACATGATGAAGCGCCAGCAGCTCGCCAAAAGCTAGTCAGCTATCCTGATTAAAATCCCGGAAGTATAAGCCAGACCGGCTGTGCTAAGATTCGGCCGAAGGCGGGATTTTGTGGCCGACTCCAATCTTACCAAAGTCGAAAAGATTCTGCCCGGCATGGCCGAAGAAGGCACGGTCGAGGAGGCCCAAGTCCTTCGGCGACGGCTCCGGCTTTTTTTTGGGGTCGGGCTGGTGGCCTCACTGATCGTCTGCATCG
>JBIOXX010000211.1:0-2904 GCA_044869875.1 bacterium
CCTTCTGGTCCCATAATGTGGAGCACTCCGCTGGCCATCAGCAGATAGCCGAAGAACATCACCGAAACGATGGTGCCGAGGAAATTATAGGCTAGAGCGATGGTGCCGAGGATCACCAACAGCATCCCCAAGGCCAGGAACCAACCCCATTTACTCCGAACTCCCGAAATATCGCCCAAACGGGCGTAAACGTTCGTCGTCATATTCCCCTCCTTCGTGAATTGGCTTACCCGATGGGGAGGAAATGTAACCGCTTTTCAGGAAAAGGGATTTTTTTTCTGTCGCCGAGGCCGCTCTCGTCGGATGATCGTCGCATCGATGCGGCTTTGGATCCTTCAACTCTTGCTCTTGGCGGTTTTATATCCCCAAACGGTCGTCGCTCAAGACCTAGTGCCGGTTTATTCGGGAGGAACCGGGGACAACGCGATTCCGAAGAAGAACCAGGCTTCCAGCTTAGGTTTCGAGGCGGATTTCGCGTCGCAATACGTCTGGCGGGGCATCGCCCTGAGCCAAGGCCCGGTGCTTCAGCCCTCGCTTTGGCTGACGCTTGGCGGGGCCAGCTTCTCGGTTTGGGGCAACTTCGTCTTGGACGACGAGCCAAACCAAGGCCAGCTCAACGAGGTGGATTTCACCTTGGGATATGGCCGGCACTTCCGGCGCTTTTTCTTCAACGCCTTGCTCTATTTCTATCTCTTCCCGCACCAAGCCGTGCCCGCGACCGGCGAGGGCTCCTTGGTCTTGGGCCTGGCCTTCGGTCCGGTGAAGGTCTACACCAACCAAAACAGCGATTTTATCGCCAATCCCGGAGGCTATTTCGGCTTTTTCGGGCTTTCTTACGAAAAAAAAATTCACCCCAAGTTTTCGATGAAGACCTCGGCGGAATTCGGCTGGGCCAACGGCTCCTTCAACCAATCCAATTTCGGCATTTCGAAATTCGCCGCCAACCTGTTCGACTGGGAGCTGGAATTCCAGTGGCTGATGAAAAGCCCCTTTTATCTGAGGCCCTACCTCGAAGTGGACGTCCTGCTGGACTCGGACCTGCGCCGCAGCGTCGCCGATCCGAACATCGTCAGCGGCGGCCTGGGCCTGGGCTTTCAGTTCTAGCGGCCGCCGGCGATGGCCGGCACGATCGACAGCTCGTCGCCGTCCTTGAGCGCGGTGTCCTCGCTCTTCAGAAAGCGGATGTCCTCGTCGTTGACGTAGAAGTTGATGAAGCGGCGAAGGATGCCCTTCTCGTCGTAGAGCCGTTCGCGAAGTCCGGGATGCTTCTCTTCGAGCGCGGCCAAGGCGGCCTTGACGTTGGAGCCCGAGACTTCGACCTCGGATTGGTTGTTGGTCAGCTTTTGCAGCGGGGTGGGGATTCGGATTTTCACGGACATAGGTTTCTCCTAAACTAACGTAATTTTCTCTCTTCGAAATCCTTCTTTTCGGGATTCCAAAAAAACTCGCTGGCGGCCACGGCCTTGCCCTTCTCGACCGAAATGACGACGTGACCGACATCGGGGAAGCTCGGCTCGCCCCAGGGGCAGGCGATGGCTTTATCCTCTTCCGAGAAGTAAACGCCGTGATCGGGATGGGAGTGATAGAAGAGCTTGATCTCGAAGTCCTTGCTCGCGGCTTCCTTCTCCACGATTTTCACCTCCTGGGGATCCATTTGATAGGCGGTCTTGGCCGGGCGTGGATAGCGCTGAGGATCTTGGGCGTGAAGCTCATCTTGAATATTGCGGATCGGGAAGACGCCGATCGCTTTTTGGATGCCCTTGGGTCCGATCACGATACCACAGGCCTCGTTGGGGTATTCCTTCTCGGCACGGAGGATCATCATGTCGAGGACGTAGCTGGAAATTTGCAGGTCGCGTTGCATATCTTACAGTGGCAGGTAGCGATCGCCGTGATCGCAGAGGATCGTGACTACCACTCCTTCCTTTAAGCTTCGGGCAATCTCGAGGGCGCTGGCGACGTTGCCGCCGCTCGAATGGCCGACGCAAAGCCCCTCTTCCTTGGCCAAGCGCTCGGCCATCGCATAACCGACCTCGGTTTCGACCGGCAAGACTCCATCCAAGGTTTCGGGATGGTAGATGCCGGGAACGATCGAGCTGGCCATGTGCTTCAAGCCCTCCAAACCGTGGAGCTGCTCGGCCGGTTCGCTGGCGTAGCAGCGGATTGCCGGGTTGTAATCTTTCAAGCGCCGCGACACCCCCATCACCGTGCCGCTGGTCCCGATGCCGGTGATGAAATGGGTGATCCGTTTCCCGGTCTGCTGGTAAATCTCGACTCCGGTCGTGTCGTAGTGGGCCCCGGGATTGAAGGGGTTGTTGTATTGGTCGGGCATGAAATACTTTTCGGAATGCTCGGCTTTCAGCTTGCGGGCCAGCCGGATCGCGCCGTCGCTGCCCTCCATCGCCGAGGAATAGGTCAGGCTGGCGCCGAAGGATTGAGCCATCTCCTTGCGCTGGCGGCTGACGTTCTCCGGAACGACCAACTCGACCTGGTAACCCAAAGCCGCGCCGATCAGCGAATAAGCCACGCCGGTATTGCCGCTGGTCGGGTCCATGATGATCTTGTCCTTGGTGAGCTGGCCCGATTTGATGGCCTCGGTGATCATCCTCAAAGCCGGGCGGTCCTTCACCGAGCCGCCGGGATTGAAGTATTCGACCTTGGCGTAGACCTCGACCTTCTCGGGCAAACCGCGGGTGACCTCGCGGAGCCGGACCAAAGGGGTGTTGCCGATCTTTTCAATGATCGAGTGTATCAAGGGGATCTTCCATCAGCCGGCAATGACGTTCATCTCGATCGGCTCGACGGTGAGGCCGCGGGAGCGGAAGTACTCGATGGCCTCGCCGATCTTGTCGTCCTCGCCTTCCAGCTCCAGCGCGATCAAGCCGACCGAGTCATTGACCGAAG
>JBIOXX010000212.1:0-4412 GCA_044869875.1 bacterium
GGTGGTCGTAGATCCTTCGTCCCCCCAGTCTCACTCGAACCTCGCGGCGTTCGACCGGGGCCCCCGCTCCTCAGGATGACAACTTTCGGCATGCCTCGCAGGGACAAATCTGGCGCAGCAGCTCGTAGGAATAGATCCCAGTCTCGTGGCGGTCGCTGAAGGTAAACTGCAGGGCGTACCATCCAACGGGTTGAGCCTTCAAAATATCGATGCTATGGGCCGGGAAGGCCGAGGCCGGGAGCAAGCCGGCTTGGCGCTGGGGGTTTTCCTTGCAGACGGCGCAGGGACAGGCCCGGCGGAGGTAGTCCGCGGGATAGGAACTGAGATGTCCGTCCTCCCAAGTGATCTGAATGCCGTGGTCGATGCGCTGGACGCCTTGAGGATGCATAGGTAAAGGCCTTTCGCACAAAGTATCTGAAAAATGAAGCCCTGGGTTTTGCTATTTTTACTTTTCACCGGCTGCGCCTACCGATCGGCGACTCTTTTGCCGCCGCGAAGCGCCGAGCCCCTGCCGATCCGCGACCGTTACGTCCTCATCCTTTTGCTGGACGGGGCCCGGCCCGACCAGCTCGACCAGGCGGTCAGCCAGGGACTCATGCCCAACCTGAAGCGCCTCTTCTACGATCAAGGCGCGCGCTTCGAGAACGCTCTTACCATCTTTCCGACGGTATCGACACCGGCTCACCAGGCTCTGCTTTCCGGATTGCAGCCCGGCCATCACGGGATTCCCAACCTCGATTGGTTCAGCCGGCCCCTCGGAAAATACATCGACTACTTGCATCCCAAATATTGGTCCTGGACCAACTTGTTTTTATTCAATTCGCTTCAAGTGTTTGACAATCAGGTCCGCGACGACCGACCGGCTTTAATATTCGAAACCCTGCGTGGCCATCCCAGCCTCGCCGTTTACGAAACCGCCAACAGCGGGGCAAGCGTGGTGGTGCCGACTTTTCCGCCCATCCTCACCGGCTACGAAGGCAAGATCCAAGGTTTCTACGAAACCTTCGACGTCAAGGCCCTCCAAGAAGTGTTGAAACGGTTCAAAAAAGATAGGCCGGAAAAGCTGCCGCGCTTCACGATGGTGAGCTGCTACGGCATGGACCTGGTCAACCACTACGTCCACCCTCAAAGCGAGCGAGCCCAGGACTTGTTGCGGCTTTACGACCGTTTCCTCGCCGACCTCGAGCGGACGCTGAAGGCCCGCGGCATCTTCGACAAGACCTTGCTCATCGTGACCAGCGATCACGGCCAGCACGATGTCGACGGCGGCATGGTCGACTTGGGCGCCTATCTCCGCCAGATCGGCCTCAGGGCCGACATGGGCAATCCAAACAATACCCAGGTCATGTGGGGCGACCACGGCGTGACCTTCTCCAACCTTTATTTCAAACTCGGAAACGATTGGTCACGGCGGCCGAGCTACCCCGAGCTGCGCGACTATGCCGCGGCCGATGGCAAGCGGATCGATCTGGTCGAACGGCTGCTGGCTCATCCCAATATCGAGTGGCTGGTGACGGCCGAAGGCCTGAGCAAGACTCACCTTCACCGCGACGGCCAGCATGCCCTTCTCCTCCGCAGGAAAGTCGGCGGCGAGATTTTATACTCCTACCAGCCCGATCCGGGCCAAGATCCCTTGGAATATTTGCAAGAACCTTTGCTCCGGCGCTGGGCTGAAAACCGCGAATTCCACAATGAGGAAGATTGGCTGAAAGCCACGAATCACCTGGCGATTCCCGATGCCGTTGTCGCCATGCCTCAGCTGTTCGACGATTTCCGGGTCGGCGACATGGTTTTGATGACCAGCAAACGCACTCAATTCCATGATCCGCGGCCCAGCGGCCACGGTTCGCCTTGGCGCGAGGATCGACATATTCCCCTGCTGCTGCATGGTCCTGGCATCCGCCCCGGCCTTCAACCTTACGCCCGGATCGTCGACGTCTATCCGACCTTGCTGGCTTATTACGGCCTTCAAGCGCCAGGGCCGGTGGACGGCCGAGTACGCGAAGGGTTGTTTTCGGAAGACGATCGTCGCGACTTCGCCGCCGAGGAGCCGGCGGGCGAAGGCGGCTTGACCCGTCAAGCCTGGGGAGAGGAATTGCGAAGCAAAATTTCTTCGGGGAAATTGTCCAAGACCGAGTTGGAAAAGGCCAAGGTGATGTTGGATGGCTTGGAAGCACTGAAGGCCGCCGGCGGCCCGCTCTAAGCTGGGGTGAAGGCCTCCCGCGCGAGTCGGATAAATTCCTCGGTCAGATTCCGATCTTTTCGCCCATCCACACCTTCGATGCCGGTATGGACGTCGACGCCCCAAGGTTTCACTTTTTCGATGGCGCTGCCAACGTTTTGCGGATTCAACCCGCCGGCCAGGATCAGGGGCTTGGGCGAAAGCTCGGCCAGTCGCCGGCTGATCTCCCAATCGTGTTTTTTCCCAGTGGCTCCACTGGCCCCGGTTTGAGCATCGTAGGTGTCGGTCAAAAAGGCGTCAGCCAAGCTCGACCAATCCTTCATCTCTTCGGACAGGCTTTGTTCATTCCCGGCTCGGATCACCAAGCTCTTAATGATCCACAAGTCGGGCGCTTGGCTTTTCAACGAGGCCGCCTCTTGGAGCCGAACCTTGCCGTGGAGCTGCAGGCCCCGGACGCCGAGATAACGCGACAAATCCAAGATCTCGTCGGCCCGATCGAGATAGGTGATCAACACCGGACGAACCTGGGCCGGCAATTGGGCGATGATCTTGCGAGCCTCGCTTTCGGGCAAATCTTCGGCGTGATGATCGAGGCGAAAGGGAAAACCCAGGGCGTCGACGCCGGCCGCGGCCAACATCAAGGCCTCTTCGAGATCGCGAATGCCGGCGATTTGAATGAAGGGATTCATGGTGCGGCGAAACGATCGAGCAAGAGCGAGTTGAAACGCTCGGCCTCTTCGAAAAAGGGCAAATGACCGCTATCTTCGAACCACTCGACCTCTTGCCCGGCCTTCAAGCCGAGCATCGCCGGAACTTGCTGGGCATAAAAGCCGTGCCGACCAATCAAGGAAAGAACCGGCGCTTGGATCTTGGCGAAAACCGCGCGGTGGTCGGTGGCGGCCAAGTCGGCGTAGAGGCGAAGGGCGATTTCGGTCGGACATTTGAGGGATTCCGCTTCCATCCAATCCAGGACCGACTCCTCGGGAGCCTGAACGAACATCCGCTTGATGAACTTGCGCTGGGCATGAACCCGATTCCGCTCGAAGGAGAACTTCACCCCCGAGACTTGAAAGTGGTCGGGATCGGCCCAAGGCAGGGAATCGACGTTGACGAAGGCCCGAAAGGGTTTTTCGCCGAAGAGCCGAACGTAATCCCAAAGAACTGTCGCCCCCATCGACCAACCAAAGCCGATCGCGTCTTCGATCCCTTCGCTTTCGATGAGCTGGCGCAGGGCCCGGCTCAGGTCTTCGACTAAATAGCCCTGAGGATTCTTTTCCGAATCGCCGTGGCCCGGAAAATCCCAGAGCAAGAGCCGGAAGCCGCGGCTCAAGGCCTGCTGCTTCTCAAAAAACCGATGCGAGGTGACCCAACCATGATTCAAGACCAGGGTCGGCCCCTCTCCTTCGAAGCGATAGAAAAGCTTCATAGCTCTTTTATCGCCGGGCCGGTGCTTCGGCGGCAACATTTCTTTGTGTTTTGGCCTTCGATTTGCTTTTAGTGGAAACCATGCTCCCCGCCATCCAGGAAAACGAAGATTCCCTCCCCGCCGAATGGCTACGCCTGCTGGGGGAACGCTTCGGCCATCTCGGTTTCCGCCATGGCCAAGAAGGCATCCTCCGCTCGGTCTTCCAACGTCGCGACACTTTGGCGGTGATGCCAACCGGCGGCGGAAAATCGCTCTGTTATCAATTGCCGGCCGTGGCCCGACCGGGCCTGACCGTCGTCGTCTCGCCGCTGATCGCCTTGATGAAGGACCAGGTTCGGCTCCTGCGCGAGCGCGGCGTCCCGGCCGGCTGCCTCCACACCGGCCAGACCTACGAAGAAAAACGCGAGGTCTTCGCCGAGTTGGCTTCCAGCGACCGATTTCTGCTCTATTTATCGCCGGAGCGGGTGCAAAAACCGGGCTTTGCCGCCTGGCTTCAAGGCCGGCCGGTTTCCCTCTTCGCCATCGACGAGGCCCACTGTGTCTCGGCTTGGGGCCCCGACTTCCGTCAGGACTACCACCGGCTGAGCCTGCTCCGAGAGCTGCGGCCCGAGGTTCCGATCCTGGCCCTGACCGCCACCGCCACGCCGCGGGTGCTGCGCGACATCGCCGTCCAGCTAAAAATGGAAGAGGCCGCGAGCCACGTCTATGGCTTCTACCGACCCAATCTTTTTTACCAGGTTGAGATCTGCGAAAACGATTTGGTGAAAAAGGCCTGGCTCAAGCAGGCCCTGCTGCGCCATCCCC
>JBIOXX010000213.1:0-2443 GCA_044869875.1 bacterium
TTCGCTCATCGCTTTGCCATCGACTTTGCCGGCGGTCTTCGGCATCAGCGCTTTCATCACCTTGCCCATGTCCTTGGCGCCCATGGCGCCGGTTTCGGCGATGGCCTCGCGGATGAGCTTCTCGAGCTCCTCGGCCGCGAGCTGTTGCGGCAGAAATTCTTCGATCACCTTGAGCTCGGCGGCTTCTTTATCGACCAAATCCTGGCGGCCGCCGCTCTTGAAGGCCTCCATCGACTCCCGGCGCTGCTTGGCTAGGGTCGAGAGGGCTTGGATCACTTCTTCGTCGGTCAAGTCGCGGCGGGCATCGATGGCCTTGTTCTTCAACACCGCCTTGATGTTGCGCAGGAACATCAGGCGGTCCTGGGCTCGGGCCTTCATCGCTTCCTTCAACTGATTTTCGATGTCCTGATAAAGCGGCATGGTGAAGATAAAATAAGCGACGCTCGGATTTTCATCCGAGGTCAGGATGCTTTATAACAATTTTGTTCTTTAATCGCGGTACTGCTTCTTGACGGCCCGTTTGCGGGCGGCGATGGTCTTGCGTTTCTTCTTGATGCTGGGCTTTTCGTAATGCTCGCGCTTGCGGACCTCGGAGAGAATCCCCGCCTTCTCACACTGCTTCTTGAAGCGCCGCATGGCAGCTTCGAAAGATTCCCCATCACGAATTTGAATGCCGGGCATGAAGACCTCGAATTTCCTTTTAGATTCAAACCTTTATAGCTCATTTCCCCCGGGGCTGACAAGCCGGAGAAAGCGGCCAAGAGGCGGAGGGTATATGGGGGGTGGAGGCCTAAGTCAAGCCCTCATTAGCCGACCAGGGAACCGCCCAATTGGCGACCTCCGAGGAGGTGCATGTGGACGTGGAAGACGGTCTGGCCGCCCTCGGGATTGACGTTCATGGCCAGTCGGTAGCCCCGTTCCTGAATGCCCTTTTCGGCGGCCAGCTGGCGGGCGGCTCGGTACATTTCCTCGACGATCTTGAGCTCGGCCTCGGGGATTTCGTTCAGATTGGAATAATGGGTCTTGGGGATGATCAGGAAGTGAACCGGAGCTTGAGGGTGAAGGTCGGCGAAGGCCAGGACCTTGTCGTTCTCGAAGAGCGGGGTGGCGGGGATTTCTTTTTTGACGATCTTGCAGAAGATGCAGGAATCCATGGGCCTCCCTCCTATTTATAGACCTTTTCCTCGTCGAAGAGCTTCTCGCCGACTTCTTTCACTTGGTCGCCCTCGATCTTGTTGAAGAAGCAGCTGCGGTAGCCGGTGTGGCAGGCCGCGACGTTCTGCTTGATCTTGATCAGCAGGGCGTCCTTGTCGCAGTCGAAGTAGATCTCTTTCACCTCCTGGGTGTGGCCGCTGGATTCGCCCTTCACCCAGAGCTTTTGGCGGGAGCGCGACCAATAGGTCGCGAGCTTGGTCTCGAGGGTGGCCTTGAGCGACTCCCGGTTCATGAAGGCGAACATGAGGATTTGGCCGTTCTCGTAGTCCTGAAGGATGGTTGCGATCAGGCCCTTGTCGTCGAATTTCAGTTGGTCGATGATTTTGTCGTAGTTCATAAATATCTCACTCTGCAAAATTTGCAATTTTGCTGCGCGGATCGGCAAAGCCGATCCTTGCTAGCTCCTAACCGCCACGCCTTTCTCTTTCAAATACTCTTTCACCCCGCCGACCGTCAGCTCCTTGAAGTGGAAAATGGAGGCGGCGAGGGCGGCATCGGCCCGGCCCTCGGTCAAACCCTGGTAAATATCTTCCATCGTTCCGACGCCGCCGGAAGCGATGACCGGGATCGTGATCTGCTCGGCCACGGCCTTGAGCAGCTCGATGTCATAGCCGGCCTTGGTCCCGTCGCGATCCATGCTGGTCAATAGAATCTCACCGGCGCCGAATTTTTCCATCTTGTGGCACCAGAGCGGGGCATCGAGTCCGGTTGGGGTCCGGCCGCCGTGAATGAAAACTTCCCAGCCTTGGAGGGCCCGCTTAGCGTCGACCGCGACGACGATGCATTGACTGCCGAATTTTTCGGCGGCCCGGCGGACGAAATCGGGGTCCTGGACCGCGGCGGTGTTGATCGAAACCTTGTCGGCTCCGGCATTGAGCAGGTTGCGGATGTCCTGAAGGTCGCGGATCCCGCCGCCGACCGTGACCGGCATGAAGCAATGGGCGGCGGTCCGCTCGACGACATCGAGGATGATCCCGCGCTTTTCGTGGCTGGCGGTGATGTCGAGGAAGGTCAGCTCATCGGCGCCTTGGCGCTCGTATTCCTCGGCCACCGCGACCGGATCGCCGGCGTCGACGAGGTTGAGGAACTGAGTTCCCTTGACGACTCGGCCGTCTTTCACGTCGAGACAGGGGATGATGCGTTTGGTCAGCATATCAAACTTTAGCCACCGCGATCGCGTCTTTCAAAGCGAATTTGTTCTCGTAAATCGCCTTGCCGGTGATCACGC
>JBIOXX010000214.1:0-8291 GCA_044869875.1 bacterium
CCAACAGGGTTTCTCGTGTCCCGTTGTACTTGGGGTTCCTCTAAGGCCGCTTTGGATTTCGTCTACCGGACTATCACCGTCTATGGTCTGACTTTCCAGACAGTTCGACTATCCATCACGGTCCCATGTTGAGGCCCCGCAACCCCTAGGTGCATGCACCTAGGTTTAGGCTGTTCCCCGTTCGCTCGCCACTACTAGGGGAATCACTGATTTGTTTTCTTTTCCTAGAGGTACTTAGATGTTTCAGTTCCCTCCGTTCGCTTCCTTAAACCTATGTATTCAGTCTAAGGACATCTTGCCTTGCAGCAAGATAGGTTGCCCCATTCGGACATCTTCGGATCACAGTATATTTGGCGACTCCCCGAAGCTTATCGCAGCCAATCACGTCCTTCTTCGCCGTCCTCCGCCAAGGCATCCACCATATACTCTTAGTAGCTTGACCAAACTTGTAATCCTCGTTTCGGACTTCTCGAAAGAAGGACGAATTAAGGACACTCATTTGGAGTATCTTGAGATTCTGCTCATAAAAAATTGGATTGTCTTCGCAGATCGTATGCAATTGTCAAAGAGCGAGACTCGCCACTTTCGCGACGAGCCAAAACTTTTATTTAGCTCTCATCTCTGTGGAGATGAGGGGGATCGAACCCCTGACCCCCGGCTTGCAAAGCCGGTGCTCTCCCAGCTGAGCTACATCCCCTATTTTTCAAAAATGGTGGGCCTGGGAAGACTCGAACTTCCGACCTCACCCTTATCAGGGGTGCGCTCTAACCACCTGAGCTACAGGCCCTCGATGATCAAAAATCGGGCCTGTTTCGCCCGACGATTGCCGGTCTTTCAAAACTGGATAGTAGACCTACTATGAAGTGAGTATGTCCTTTAGAAAGGAGGTGATCCAGCCGCAGGTTCCCCTACGGCTACCTTGTTACGACTTCACCCCAATCACCATTCATACCTTGGGCGGCTGCCTCCTTGCGGTTAGCTCACCGACTTCTGGTATAAACAGCTTTCGTGGTGTGACGGGCGGTGTGTACAAGGCCCGGGAACGTATTCACCACGGCGTTCTGATCCGTGATTACTAGCGATTCCAGCTTCATGGAGTCGAGTTGCAGACTCCAATCCGAACTTGGACCGGTTTTGATGGGATTAGCTCCCCCTTGCGGGTTGGCAACCCTTTGTACCGGCCATTGTAGCACGTGTGTAGCCCTGGATATAAAGGCCATGATGACTTGACGTCGTCCCCACCTTCCTCCCGCTTAACACGGGCAGTCCCCTTAGAGTGCCACGGCGTCACCCGGGGGCAACTAAGGGCAGGGGTTGCGCTCGTTGCGGGACTTAACCCAACACCTCACGGCACGAGCTGACGACAGCCATGCAGCACCTGTCTTGGCGTTCCCTTGCGGGCACCCGCCTGTTTCCAGGCGATTCGCCAGATGTCAAGCCTAGGTAAGGTTCTTCGCGTTGCGTCGAATTGAACCACATGCTCCACCGCTTGTGCGGGCCCCCGTCAATTCCTTTGAGTTTTAACCTTGCGGCCGTACTTCCCAGGCGGGATATTTAATGCGTTAGCTTCGTCACTGCGAGGGTTAAACTCGCAACAACTAATATCCATCGTTTACGGCGTGGACTACCAGGGTATCTAATCCTGTTTGATCCCCACGCTTTCGCGTCTTAGTGTCAGTATCGATCCAGAGAACCGCTTTCGCCACCGGTGTTCCTCCCAATATCTACGAATTTCACCTCTACACTGGGAATTCCGTCCTCCTCTCTCGTACTCAAGCTAGCCAGTTTCAGGCGCACTTCCTCGGTTAGGCCGAGGGCTTTCACACCTGACATAGCAAGCCACCTACACGCGCTTTACGCCCAGTAATTCCGAACAACGCTTGCACCCTCCGTATTACCGCGGCTGCTGGCACGGAGTTAGCCGGTGCTTCCTTTGAGGGTACCGTCAATACAAATGGATATTAGCCATCTGTAGTTTCTTTCCCTCCGACAGAGCTTTACGACCCGAAGGCCTTCGTCACTCACGCGGCGTTGCTGCGTCAGGGTTTCCCCCATTGCGCAATATTCCCCACTGCTGCCTCCCGTAGGAGTCTGGACCGTGTTTCAGTTCCAGTGTGGCTGATCATCCTCTCAGATCAGCTAACCATCGTAGCCTTGGTAGGCCATTACCCTACCAACTAGCTAATGGTGCGCAGGCCCATCGATCAGTGATAGCTTTCATGAAGAGGCCATCTTTTACCACTGCATCCGAAGATGTCGTGGTCTTATTCGGTATTAGCCCGTCTTTCGACAGGTTGTCCCAAACTGAAAGGTAGGTAACCTACGTGTTACTCACCCGTTCGCCGCTTTACTCACCCTTGCGGGCTTTCTCGCTCGACTTGCATGTGTTAGGCACGCCGCCAGCGTTCGTTCTGAGCCAGAATCAAACTCTCCAATTAATTTATTGGACCATTTTCACCTCTCCAGTCCGAAGACCTTCGAGACCAAAATGTAAGGTATGATTTAAAGGACTCGCTTCTTTTCAGTCGACTATCCAGTTTTCAAAGACCGAACAAACCCTACGTCTTAAGATTTCCTTAAGACGCGGAAATCACTTCGTTCTCTTTCGATTGTTCCCGAGGGAATCTCTCGAGGAGGACGCGCTTGTATATGGGTTAAGCCCCAATTGTCAAGGAATTTAATGAGAATAAATCGTTAATAAATTCGACAGGTTGCCGGATGGCCCGACACGGGTCGACACGCTTTAATTCTCAAAGAAATTACTCACAGAGCGAAGAAGAATCTTAGTCTTTCGAGGCCAGAAGTCAAGAGTTGGAGACGGAAAATGTGCGATTATTCCTCTCGAATATCGTACTTCCCCCCGGCTGACTGGACCAGAAGGGTCTTTCGGCCCCCTACCGAGACCTGAACCTGAGGCTTGACGACCTGCGGCGAAGTGTCGACCTCGAGCCGGTACTCCCCGGCCCGCACGGTCAGCGGCTTTTGGCTCAAGGGTTGGTCGACCACCACCGTATTTTTGAAATCGTAGAGCGAGAAATTTACCTGCACCGCGTCGGCGATGGCGGCCTGCAAATCTTCCTGCCGCGCCACCTTGTAGGTGCGACCGCCCATCACTTCGGCCAGGCGTTTGAGCAGCGACTCGGCGCTGGAATTGACGTCGCTGAAATAGACGACGTGAAGCCGAATCCGCTCGCCCTGCTTGGCGATCCGGGTGGCGATCGCGATCGGATCGCCGCCGCATTGGTCCCAGCCGCCGGCGATCAGCAAACCGACCCGCGAGCCTTGGGATTTCTTCAAATCTTTTTCCAGCAGCTCCAACCCGCGGGCCAGTGGCAAGACGCCGCGCGCTTCCAACGAATCCCAAGCGCCGCTGGCGGTCTTCATCGCCTTCACGTCGGCACAGTCTTTTTGATCGGCCAGACTTTGCGATCCAAAGACTCGGGCGTTGAGTCGGCTGTTCTGCGGCAAGGTCTGAACCAAGCCCGACATCACGGCTTTGGCGAGGTCGATCTTGAAGGCCTGGCCCACCGGCTGGTTCATTCCCACCGAAGCATCGACCAAGACCTCGACGTTATCCGGAAAGAGCGTTCCGCTGGGGCTCAAGCTGGGATCGGCTTGAACGATGACCTCGCCCTGCCCCAGCTGAACCGCGACCGCGTCGGTCACCGTCGCCTGATTGCCGAGATAAGCCCGAGCTTGGATGAAATAATTTCCGGCCGGAAAAGTGCTATTGGCCCAGAGAAAGCGGAAGGGCGCCTGCAAGCTCTCACCGACCCACTCGCCGTCGACCAAGAACTCGACCTTTTGCACTTGCTCGAAAAGCCCGCCGCCGACCTGGGCCTCGATGTCGCCCAAATTGGAAAGGTATTCGCCGTTGCTCGGCCGCAGGATCTGAAGGGCCGGCGTCTGCTGGTTGACGTTAACCTGGATCTGCTGACTCTCGCTCGAGCCGTCGTTGTAAGTCTGCACGGCTTGAAGAGTATGTTCGCCATCGGAGAGCGTCGCGGCGTTGAGCGGAATCAAATAGGGCTCGCTGGTCGCCTGCCCGATCTTCTGGCCGTCGACCGAAAGCTCGAGCGACTGGATCTCCTGGCCTTGGGCCTGGCCGGCCGCGAGCATCACATTGAAATTTCCGGCGACGCTATCCTTGTCCAGCGGCTTGACGAAGCGCAGCGGCCGGCGGGCCACGTATTGCAGCTCCAAATTTTGGCTAACGACATCGCCGTCCGATGTCGTTAGCAAAAGATTGAGGCGGTGGGGGCCGGGCTTTATTTTCATCGCCGTCAGGTCGACGCTCTGTCGCAAGGCAGCTTTGTCCAAGGTCAGTGGCTTCTCGTCATCCAATTGAAGGGTCAGGGATTGAATGGCCGCCGAATCCTCGGCTTGAATCTCGAACTCGACTTTGCCGGCTTTGACCAAGGCCTGCCCGGTTTCGCTCTTCATCCAGCGAACCCGCGGCAAGGGCGCGAGGGCCGGGAATTTCAAGGTCGCGTCGCCCCAAGTCTCGGCCGCGGCCGAGAGAATTTCGAAACCCAAGCCGGCTGGGGCCAAGCTGGTATAAATGTCGGGCCCCGAATCGGCGCCGACGCCCAAGGCGACGAAGCTCAGCGCCGTTCCATTCTTCTTGGCCTCGACCTGCCAAGCACTGCGGGTCGCGGCCGGCGGCAGCTTGGCGACGTCGCCAACCCAAATCGCCTGCTTCAATCCCTTCGCCCCAGCGAGCTTCTTCATCGCCACCGTCATGTCCAAGGCGGCGCTCGCCGGGGCCAAGACTTTTTCGACCGGCTTCTCCCATGAAGCCGGCTTGCCGGTTTGAAGGGTCTCGGCTGTCGCCGCCGAAGCTAAGTGGAGCTTGTCCTGAGATTGAAGCAGCGAAGCCGCCTCGTAGATCGCACTCGCCATCGAGGACTTCACCTCGGTCTGAACCAGCGAGGGCAAATCGAGGACCAACAGGAGCTGCCGAGCCGCTCCCAGCCGCTGCCGGTCGACCTCGATTTCAACTCCGCGCATCGCCTTGTCACCTCGGCTCAAGGCCAAATGACCGGCGACGCCGGGAGCGAAGCTCAAGCCTTCTTGATTCCGGACCATCAACCGGCTCTGCCGGCCCTTCCCGGCCGGACTCGACCGCGACGCCGCAACTCGCAGCGGCATCCCTTCGATCGAATTGAAAGCCGGGCGGCCTTCGAGCACTTCGAGCCGAATCGGACTGGTGAGCGGATCGAGCCAAGTCACGCCGTAAAAACTTTCGCGGGTGAAGAAGCCGGTTCCCGGCGCCTTCATCCCTTGGCGGCTGAGCAGCTTCCATCCGAGCAAGCTGCCGATCACTCCGATCGCCAGCAAGGCCCAAGCGCCACGCCTCAGGAAGGGCTCGCCGCTCTTGCGGCGCAAGATCCAACCCAAAACGACCGCCAAGACCAGCAACGGAAAACTTAGCGCCAGCGAAAGGACGCCGGGCCGCAGCCAGAGCGGGATCGCCCCCATCGAGGAAGCGCCCCAAATGCCGGCCTCGAAGGTCTGACCGCCGATCAGGGCGAAGACCAAGGCCGCTGCTCCCAAGAGGAAGCCGATTCCGGCCAACAGCTTGGCCAAGAAGGAGAGCCGCGGCGTGGCAAAGAGGACGATGGCGGCGATCCCCAAGACCAGCACCCAAAAAGCTCCCATCCAAGACGCCAGGCCGATTTTGAAGAAGTGAAGGTTGGCCGGATCGCTGGCGTAAAAGCGGATGCCGGACCAAGCCACCAAACCGAACCAAGCCAGAACGATGCCAAGAAAGGCGTTGCGGCCTTCCAAACGCCGGAGCAAAGCGCCGGCGAGGAAAAGCCCGGCCAGCACCGTCGCCAAGATCGCCGGCAGACGCAGACCGGCCCCGCGGCTCAAGACCTCGACCAAGCCTTCGGCCAGGAAGAGGAAAAAGACCAAGCTCAACAATAAATAGACGAGAGAGCGTTGGGGCTTCGCCGGAGTCGCGCCAAAGATTGGGGCCGGAGCCGGCTCGGGAGGCGGAGGTGGCGGCGGAGCTTTCTTGACCGGGGCCGGAGCCTTAACCTTGACCGGTGGCGGCGGAGCCGAAGCCGCTCCCTCCTCATCGAGGTCGGGCATTTGAAAAAAGCCGGTGGCCTCCATCGAGGGATCTTCGGCCGGAGCCGGAGCCGCGGTCGGAACCTCGACTTCATGTTCCCCGGTCTTTTCCTGATCGAAATATTGGATGTCGTGAAGATCGGAATCCTCGGGCGGCGGGACCTTCACCATCACCGTTTCCTCAAAGCCATCGAGCTGCCGGATATCGATGTCGAGGGTGGTTTTGTCCAAGTCCTCCTCACTCATCTTTTTGGCAGGAGGCTTCGGAGTTTTTTTCTCTTTGTCTTTGGCCATGGATTTCCTTCGATATTAGGGGAGCCATCCAATTTTTATGCGGGCCCGCCGGAAATACAAAGCATAATCTTTCCAAGAGCTTCGAGTATATAACGGGTCGAGAACCGGGCTAAAGCCCTGGTTCCAAAATCGCGCTCCCGGTGCCATGGACCCGGGCCCAGCCTTCCTTAACTTAAAGAAATGTTTTAAGTTTTAAGTGTTTGACGAAAAAAACAAGCTTTGCCTAGAATTGAGGTTGGCGCTAGCTCATAATCGGAATTCCCCATAAACACGGGACTTTCGAAGAAATAGCTCAAGCCGCGCCTGTTGATCTTATTTTGGAGGAATCATGGCCGTGCCCGCGAAGACCGTCAGCGAAGAAACCCCCAGTCCCTACGCCGTCAACAAACCGCTTTTCGAAGAAGCGGCGGCCATCAAGGACAAGATGCGCCTCATCGATGGCCGGCTCGAAAAGATGGAAGAGCACCGCAACGAGGTCTCAGACTCGGTCTATTTAAAAGTCAAAACCGATTACGAAGTCCAAATGGACGAGGTGAAAGCCCAATTTGACGACAAATGCCGCGAAATCGAGGGCGAATTGAGGACCCTCTACGCGGCCCAGAGCGAACAGGAGAATAGCCTCGCCGGTCATCAAGAAATTCTCGAAGAAGCTCGCTTCCGTCACACCTTAGGCGAATTCAACGACAAGAAGTTCAAGGACCTCGAAACTCAACAGAATAAAGACATTAAGAAATACAATGACATACTAGATATTATTAAAGGTTCAATTAAACAATATGAGGGGATCTTAGGCCGGGCCTACGACGGAGAGAGAGAGCCGGAGAAACCTCGTCCGATCAAATCTTCGATGAGCTCGGTGTCGGCAGCCGCGCCTTCGGTTTCGCCCCCACCTCCGCCGCCAGCGATGGCGAAAGCTCCGGCGCCAAAAGCCCCGGAAGAAGATACCTCCAAGACTCGGGACTTCATCGTCGAAGAAATCATCGAAGCGGCACCGCCGCCTCCCCCGCCGCCGCCTCCGGCCGCGCCAGAGGTTAAGGAAACCCCGATCGACACCGACACCGACGTCGGCTTCGAGGACAAGCTCAGCGATGAGCTCGACATGTTCCTGGAAGGTGAAAGCCAATACTTCGGTGAACCGGCTCCGGCTCCGGCCAAGGCACCGGAACCGGTGAAAGCCCCCAAGGCCGAGAAGATTTCGCCCAAGCAGTCCTTGAGCCGCACCGAACCGGTCGAGGACTCGATCTCGACCATTCTCCGGGACATCCCGCTGGACGATGAAGCGCCCGAAGCCGCCGTCACCAAGGTCGCGGCCGAGGAAACCGGCGCCAACATCGACATCCGCGAAGTTCCGGCCGAGGCCTCGATGCTCTTGATCGAAGGCGACCTCGACGAAAGCGAGTTCATTCTCGCCGAGAACACCAGCATCGGCCGCTCGCCTTCCAACGACATCGTTCTCAAGGAATCCAAGGTCAGCCGGCAGCATGCCGCCATCAATTACATCGGTGGAAACTACGTCCTCGTCGACCTGAAAAGCTCCAACGGCGTCTTCGTCAACGGCAAGAAGATCGAAGAAGCCGCTCTGCGCGACGGCGACGAAGTTTCGGTCGGAAGCTTCAAATTCCAGTTCAACCTGGCTTAAAAAAGACGAACCCCCCGATTGCATCGGGAGATTCGCCACCCTACCCCATTGCCGGAGATCTATTCGTCCATGCTGCTGAACAAGGCCCGGCAGGTTCCACTGACGATCACCGCTCGGTCGGCCGGAACGCCGGGGCCCTCACCGCCGTATTCGATGACGACCGGCGCCTGAACGCCGGGCGGCGGCAATCGGACCGTCGACTCGGCCCAAAAGCGGCTTCCATCCGCCAACCTGGCAGTGACCATGCCCTTGATGGCTTCGGGATCGGCGTCCAAGGCAT